>DASWWB010001258.1:0-13910 GCA_036406115.1 Herpetosiphonaceae bacterium | reverse complement strand
ATTCCGCCGCCCGCCCCCACCGCCACCCCGGCCCCGCCGCAGGTGAGCTTGCAGCCGCTCTCGATCATCGTTCCCGCAATGCAGCTCAACAGCCCGATCCGCGAAGTCTTTTTGCGCGACGGCATCTGGGAGGTGGCGGACTACGCGGTGGGCTACCACAACGGCACGGCCTATCCCGGCCACGGCAACACGGTGCTCGCCGGCCACGCCGGCCTGCGCGGCGGCGTGTTCGCCCAGCTCGGCGCCTTGAAGCCGGGCGACGATGTGTATCTCCAAACCGCCACGACCACCTTCCACTACCGCGTCCGGGAGAGCCGCAATGTCTGGCCCAACCAGGTCGAGGTGATGTATCCCACCGCTGAGCCGATTATTACGATGATCACCTGCACGAGCTGGGATACCCAGCGCCTGGTGGTGACTGCAATTCTGGTCGATCAAGCGCCGCTATCGTCCTCGCTCGGGGGCGTCGATTCTACGGAGGCTGCATGAAATTTTTCCGTCCCCCGAAGCCCGCGTCCCTGCGTGAGCGCGGGCGCAACAAGGTCCGATGGACCGCTTGGGAGCTGACGTCGCTGGCGCTGAGCATCATCATGATGGCCTCGCCGCTGCTCGCTGCCAGCTACAGCGTGCTCTTCCCCGGCGCGGCGCTCGGCCAGCGCCCCACCACCGATCCCAACGCCACGCTGACGCCCGATACCGCGACGCCGACCTACGGCCCGGCGACCGAAACGCCGACCAACACGACAGACTGCGCCACGCCCTACCCCAGCCCGACGGCGACCGATACCCCGGAGCCGCCGACCGCGACGGTCTCGGGGACGGCGACGCTCACGCCTGACACGCCGACTGACACGCCGACGGTGACTGGCACGATCACGACGACCACGCCGACCGACACGCCCACCGCGACTGGCACGGTCACCACAACCACGCCGACTGACACGCCCACCGCGACGGTGTCGCCGACGGTGATTATCAGCCGCGGCCTGACGTTGAGCGGCGTCCGCCTCTATCGGCCGCTGGCCCAGACACCGACCTGCGAGCCGACGCCGACCGGCAGCACGCCGACCGACACGCCGACGGTCGATGTCCCGACCAACACCGACACGCCGACGATCGATCCGTGTACCCTCACGCCGACGATCCCGACCAGCGGCACGCTCACGCCAACCAACACGCCGACCAGCGGCACGCCCGATCCGTATCTGACGCCCACGCTGCCGAGCGGCACCGACACGCCCACGACCTACCCGCCGCGCCGCAACGGCCTGATCGGCGCGCCGCGCACCTTCAAGCCGCTGGCGCAAACTTGTACCCCGACCTCGACGCCGACGGTCACTGACACGCCGACGATCGAAACCTGCCCCACTGTCGGCACGCCCAGCACGCCGACCGATACGCCGACCCTCGGCACGCCCAGCACGCCGACCGACACGCCGACGAATACGGATACGCCGACCAACACGCCGACCAACGGCACGCCCGATCCGTATCTGACGCCGACGCTGCCAACCGGCACTGACACGCCGACGACCTATCCGCCACGCCGCACCCGCGGCCTGGTCGGCGCGCCGCGCAATCTCAGCCCGCTCGGCCAGACGTGTACGCCGACTGTGACCAACACGCCGACCAACACGCCGACCCTCGGCACCCCGGACACGCCGACTGTGACCAACACGCCGCCGGTCAGCGTCACGGTGACGCCGCAGCCGAACATTGGTATCGATCTGGCCAAGACCAGCACGCGCACCAATGTCGATCCCGGCAGCTCGTTCACCTACACGATTCTGGCGCAGTTCCGCGCGAGCGGCGATGTCAGCGGCCCGCGCAATGTCACGATCCAGGACACGCTGCCCGCCGGCGTCTCGTTTGACGGTGTCCCGACGGTGACGAACGGCACCTGTACGGTCAACGGCAGCCAGCTGACCTGCAACGGCACCGTCGACACCAACCAGCCGATGCGGGTGACGGTCCCGGTGACGCTCTCGGCCACCGCTCCCGCCGGCACGCTAACCAACACCGCCATCGCGTCGGTCGCCGGCGTGACTGGCACGGTCAGCGCCGATAGCTTGGTGGTGGTCTCCGGCAGCCCGGTGACCAACACGCCGACGGTCAACACGCCGACCAACACCGGCACGACCGGCCCGACCAACACCACCGGCCCGACCAATACGACTGGTCCGACCAACACCACCGGTCCGACCAATACGACTGGCCCGACCAACACCACCGGCCCGCGCACGCCGACCAACACGCCGCGCCCCGGCAGCACGGCAACCAACACGCCGCGCCCGGACAACACGGCGACCAACACGCCGCGCCCGGGCAACCCGACCAACACCAACACGCCGGTTCCCGGCAATCCGACTAACACGCCGGTTCCTGGCAATCCGACCAATACGCCGGCGCCCGGCAACCCGACCAACACGCCGCGCCCCGGCCAGCCGACTGCTGTCAACCCGACTGCTGTCAACCCGACCGCCGTCAACCCGGCGACCCAGGTGCCTGGCAACCCGTCCACCCCGCGCCCGGCAACCGCGCGCCCGGCGACCCAGGTGCCCGGCAACCCGTCCACCCCGCGGCCCGGCAATCCCGCCACCGCGACCCGCGTCGCCGGCGTGGCTGCCACCGCCACCCCGCGCCGCGTGACCCCGAGCGCCACGCCGACGGCGATCGCCGGCGTCGATGTCCGGCCCGTCACCGGCCTCCAGTTCGATAAAAAGAGCGATTGGGGCAGCCGCTTCGCCGGCGAGTCGCTGATCTACACCCTGACGATCCTCAGCCCGACCAACGGCCTGAGCAACGCGACGCTCAACAATCTGGTGATTGTCGACGCGCTGCCCGCCAACCTGGAGGTCGACGGACCCATCCAGGTCAGCGAGGCCGGCGCCCGGGTCGAGCAGGCCGGCAACCAGATCACGATCCGCCTCAACTCGCTGCCGGCGGGCCAGGCCTTGACGATCCAGATCCCGGTCAAGATCAAGGGCGATGTGGCCGGCGGCACCAACATCATCAACCAGGGCACGCTGCTCTTCGACGGCATCAGCGATCCGCTGTACTCCAACATCGCCAAGGTGCTGGTGGTCGGCCCCGCGCCGTCCCGCACGGCGACCCCGTCGACCGGCAACGCCCAGGGCGGCATCCCGACGCCGAACCAGGCGACCGCCAACGCGACGACCGGCGCCGGCGGCGGCCTCGCCCCCACCGGCCAGACGATCGGCCCGGCCGCCGGCGGCAACCCGCCGAACGTCGGCACCGTGGCGCCGAACACCAGCAGCGGTATTCCGTTCCTGGGCTTCATCCTGTTCGGTATGACCCTGGCGATCCATCAGGTCCGCGTCCGCCGCGAGCTGACGCGCATCTAATCCGGCCACAACAACGGGGCGGCCCGACCGTAACTGGTCGGGCCGCCCCGTTTTCATCTCCTCGCGCCGGCGGGCCGGATCAGATCGGCGCGCTACAGCACCCGGCGCTCATCCTCGAACTGCCAATCCTCCAGCGCCTCCATCTCGACTTCGATCCGCGGCCGCAGCGGGTCGATCCGCTTCACCAGATGGATGTCCACCACCCGGTTGTCGTTGATGCCGAGCTGCTTGCAGATCACATCCTGGGCGATCTTGAGCCCGCCGTCAAGATCGCGGCGCAGCGGCGTCTCGAAGTAAAAGTCGATGAACAGCGCCAGATAGCCGCCGCTGGCGCAGGCCACGAAGCTCGCCGGGATCGTGTCGTCACGCCGGAACTGAGCCAGCAGGCGGCCGGCCTGGCGCTTGTAGGCCTGAGCCTCCTTGCTCAGCATCCGGCGGTTGCCGACAGTGACATACTGGTTGTTGACCGACGGCGGCAGCGGCAGCGTGAATCTGACAAGCTTGGGCATGGCGCGGGCTCCGGCTAAACGCTTCCTTAAACTATAGCAAGGACCATTCCCTATGTCAAACAAATGTTCTAATTCCATCGCGCTCAAGTTGACCAAATATCGGGCCTGTGCTATAGTGAAGCGACCCATATTCCCTGGCCGCTGAGAGGTCGCGTACAGGGAATTGTTGCGTCTACACAACAAATGGGTCAACAGTTTGTCGCAGCAAAGGAGTCTGCAATCAGAGACAAGTTACGCATCAATGCACGAATCCGCGTGCGCGAGGTTCGCCTGATCGATGAAGCAGGCGAGCAGGTCGGCATCATCACAACGCGCGAAGCACTGGATATGGCCCGCGACCGCGATCTCGACCTGGTCGAGGTGGCGCCCAACGCCATCCCGCCGGTGTGCCGCCTGATGGACTATGGCAAGTTCCGTTACGAGCAGACCAAGAAGGAACGCGAGGCCCGGAAAAACCAGAAGCAAGTCGAGCTCAAAGAGATTCGCATGAAGCCGCGAACGGACACCCACGACCTCGAGGTCAAGGCCAACAACGCGCGGCGCTTCCTGGAAGAAGGGCACAAGGTCAAATTTTCTGTACGCTTCCGGGGCCGAGAGATCGCCCACCCAGAAATTGGGCGCGAAATGCTGGAGCAGCTGGCAGAGGACCTGCGGGAGTATGCCACGATCGATCAGCGGCCGCAAATGGAAGGCCGCGCGTTTTCGATGATTCTCAGCCCGGCAGCGCCCGCGAAAACAAGCGCCAAGCGTAGCGACAAGAGCGATAAGGCTCCCGCGCCCGCCTCACAAGGAGAACCGAGTTCCAATGCCGAAGATGAAAACGAACAAGCAGGCCAAGCGCCGCTTTAAGATCACCGGCACGGGCAAGATTATGCGCACCAAGGGTGGCAAGAGCCACTTCCGCCGCCGCAAATCGACCCGCGTCAAGCAGCAGTTCGACAAAATGCAGCCGATCCACAAGTCCGATGAGAAGCGCGTCCGGCGCTCGCTCCCCTACGGTCTCGACTAAGCCAGGCTCGCAGCGGGATCAGGATTAGAAGCTTGCATGCTCCTGTACCGGCTCGCCTGCGCCAATCAAAACTAATTTGGAGGTTCCTCGATGGCTCGCATTAAGCGTGGCATCATGGTGCGCAAGCGCCATAAGAAATTGCTCAACCAGGCCAAGGGTTTCCGCGGCAACCGCTCGCACAACTACAAGACGGCCCACGAGGCGGTGATGAAGGCCTTGGCCTACGCCTACCGCGACCGGCGCAACCGCAAGCGCGATTTCCGCCGCCTGTGGATCACCCGCATCAACGCCGCCGCTCGCATGAACGGCCTCAGCTACAGCACGCTGATCAATGGCCTCAACAAGGCCGGCATCACGATCGACCGCCGCCAGCTGGCCGATCTGGCCGTCCGCGACGCCGCCGCCTTCAGCGCGATCGTCGCCCAGGCCCAGAAGGCTCTCTCGGCTTAGGCCGCGGCTCGGTACCCGTGCGCGACCTCATCACGAGTACCGCTAACCCGCAGGTTAAACGCATCCGCTCGCTGCTGCGCTCCCGCAAGGACCGCCACAGCGAGCGGATGTTCGTTGCCGAGGGCGTGCGCCTGGTCGAGGAGGCCCTCGGCCACGGCGACCCGGCCTGCCTGCTCTACGACGCCGCCCAGCTCGCCGACACCCCGCGCGGCGCCGCGCTGCTGGAGCGGCTGGAGCGCCACCCCGCCGCCTATCCCGTCCATCCCGCCATCCTCCGCGACCTGACTGATGTCGAGGCGCCCCAAGGCGTGGTCGCCGCGCTGCCCTGGCCGGCGCTCAGCCCGCCCCAGGTCGCGCTGGCGCTCATCCTCGACGGCGTGCAAGACCCCGGCAACGCCGGCACGCTGCTCCGCTCCGCCGAGGCCGCCGGCGCCGATCTGGTGCTCGCGCTCAAGGGCAGCGCCGATCTCTGGAGCCCCAAGGTGGTGCGCGCCGGCATGGGCGCCCATCTGCGGCTGCCGATCCTGGTCGATCTGGACTGGCCCGCGGCTCGCGCGGCGCTTGGCGGCGCCCGCATCTACGCCGCCACCCAGGACGCCGATCTGCCCTACGACGCCGCCGACTGGCGCCAGCCCGCCGCGCTCGCGGTCGGCAACGAGGCCAACGGCGTCTCCGCTGAGACGCGGGCCGCCGCCCAGCCCATCACGATCCCAATGCTCGGCCAGGTCGAATCGCTCAACGCCGCCGTCGCCGGCAGCGTGATCTTGTTCGAGGCCGCCCGCCAGCGCCGCTGACCGGGGCTTCCACGCGCCGCCGACAATCAGCGTTGGGGATCGGGGATCGGGGACTGGGGATCGGAGTCGCATCGATCTCGACGATGATTTAGCGCCAGCAGGCCAATCTCCAGTCCCTAATCCCCAGTCCCCGATCTCCAGCGACCAAACGGAGCGCAGCCCAATCAGGCCAGCTCGGCCTCCAGCACGGCGGCCACGGCGGCGTCGAGCGGCAGCAGGCGGCCGGCCTGCCAGGCGTCGGCGAAGACCTGCGGATCGAGCCGCGAGCGGATCAGCTCGAAGATGGTCCGGTAGAGCGGCGTGTCACCCAGCAGATTGGTGTTGCTGCGCTCGCTGATCGCCTCGTAGGCGCCGAGAATCTGGGCCGCGACCGCCGCCTGGCCCTGGGCCGCCAGCACCCCCGCCAGCCCGCCCAGGCAGTCGATCACCCCCCACACCGTGTCATGGTCCTGATAAAACAGCAGGCTCTCGGTCAGCAGCGCGCGGCCCTCGGCGTAGTTGCCCATGCCGACCGCCGCCAGGCCGATATTGCCGCGGGCGATGGCGATGTTGCCGGTGTTGCCCAGCGCTTCGTCCAGCTCCAGGCCGCGCTCGAACAGGGCGCGGGCGTCGGCGTAGCGCTCCTGGTGCTGGGCCAGCAATCCCAGGCTGTTGTAGGTCCGCGACATGCCCTGCTGGTCGCCGAGCGCCTGGAACAGCTCCAGGCCGGCGGTGAACAGCGCCAGCGCCTGCTCGGTTTTGCGCTCAAACATCGCCAGGTTGCCGAGGTTGTTGAGCGCGCGGGCGATGCCGCCCTGGTCGTCGAGCTGCTGGTAGAGGACGCAGGCTTCGCTGAACAGCAGCTCGGCCTGGGCGTAGTCGCCCTGGATCGCGGTCAGCACGCCGGCGCCGTCCAGGGCCTCGGCGGCGATCGCCGGCGCCGCGCCCTCGCGCCGCTCCAAAATCTGGACCAGCCAGCGCTGCCCCTCGCTGACGTGGCCGCACATCCACCAGAAGCGCCAGAGCGCGCCGGCCAGCCGCAGCGCATCCTCGTCCCGCCCCGCCGCCATGAGCCAGCCCAGCGCCGCCCGCAGGTTGGGATGGGCCTGCTCCAGCCGCTCCAGCCAGCGCTCCTGCTCCTGGGCGAGCAGCGCCGGCGCCGCCTCCTCGGCCAGGGCCAGGAAATAGCCGGCGTGGCGCTCTGCCAGCAGCTCGGCCTCGTCGGTGCCGGCCAGCAGCTCGCGGGCGTACTCGCGGATGCTCTCGAACATCCAGAGCGCCGGCCCGGCCTCCTCCTGGCTCAGATGGATGAGATTGTGGGCGACGAGCGCCGTCAGCCCCTCCAGCACGCCGCCCGGCTCCAGCTCCTGGTCGGCGCAAAGCTGCTCGGCGGCCTCGATCGTCCAGCGGCCGACGAAGACGCCCAGCCGGGCCAGCAGCCGGCGCAGCGGCGGCGCCAGCAGCTCGTAGCTCCAGTCGATCGCGCCGCGCAGGGTTTGCTGGCGCGGCGCCCGGTCGCTGCCGCCGCCGCGCAAAAACTGGAGCCGCCCCTCCAGGCGCGTCAAAATCTGCTGCGGGGTGAACAGCTTGCTTTGGACCGCCGCCAGCTCGATCGCCAGCGGCAGCCCGTCAAGCCGCACGCAGATCGCCGCCACCGCCGCCGCGTTGCGGGCGTCGAGCGCGAACGCCGGCGCGACCGCCTGCGCCCGCCGCACGAACAGCTGCACCGACGGCAGCAGCGTGAGCTGATCCGGCTCCGGCAGCGCCTGGAGCGCCGGCAGGCCCAGCGGCGGCACCTGGAACTCGTGGTCGCCGTACATCCCCAGCGCCATGCGGCTGGTCACCAGCACCTTGAGCCCGGGCGCGCCGTCCAGCAACCGGCGGATGATCGCCGCCACGCCCGCCAGCTGCTCGACGTTGTCCAGCACCAGCAGCAGCTCGCTCGCCTTGAGCGTCTGCTCCAGCCGGCCGGCCACATCGTGCTCCTGATCGTCCTGCAGGCCGAGCTGGCGGGCGATCAGCGCCGGCACCAGCTGGGCGTCGCTGATCGCGTCGAGGGCGACGAAGACCGCGCCGGCGGCGAACTCGCCCGCGAGCTGATGGGCGGCGTGGAGTGCCAGCAGCGTTGTGCCGGCGCCGCCGACGCCCAGCAGCGTCACCAGGCGGGCGTCGGGCTGGCGCAGCAGGCCGCAGATCGCCGCCAGCTCCTGGTCGCGGCCGATCAGCGCCGTCTGGGGGGCGGGCAGCGGTTTGAAGGCCGGCGCGGCGCCCGCCGCGTGCCCGGCGCCGGACGACTGGCCGCCGGCAGCGCCCGCTGATCCATCTTGCTCAAGCGGCATGAACCGGTAGCCGATCCCCGACTCCGAGATGATGTAGCGCGGGTTGGCCAGATCGTCCTCGATCTTGCAGCGCAGCCGGCGGATGTAGGCGTGCAGATAGGAGCGCTCGTCGCCGTAGGTTTTGCCCCAGACGTGCTGGAGCAGCATGCGGTGGGTCAGGACCTGGCCGTGATGCTGGACGAACACCTTGAGCAGCGCCCACTCGGTGCGGGTCAGATGGACCTCGGCGCCGCGCCGCAGCAGGCGGTTGGCGCGCGGGTCGATCAGCAGATCGCCGCAGCGGGCGGCGGCCGGCAGCGGGCGGGACGGCTGGCCCTGGGCGCGGCGCAGCAGCACCCGCACCCGCGACAGCAGCACCAGATCGTGGAACGGGGCGACCAGGTAGTCGTCGATGCCGTGGTCGAACACCGCCGCCTCGATGTCGCCGCCGGCGGAGCCGATCAGCAGCAGCGGCGCCTCGGAGCCTTCGCGCAGCAAATCGCAGAGCGCCAGGCTCGGCATGTCCGGCAGCTGCTGGCTCACGATCGCCAGATCGACATCGTGCGCGTCCCACAGCGCCAGCGCCTCGTCGCCGCGCTGGGCCTTCAGCACCCGGTAGCCCTGGGCCGACAGCACGCGGCCGATCAGCGTGTGCAGGGCGGGATCGGGCTCAATCACCAGCAAAGTGGACTGTCGTGCCATGGTCGCCTCCAAGCCATGCCAGGGGTGGCTGCCCGGGATTGTAGCAAATCATCCTTAAATTCCGACGTTTAATCTTTTTTAAAGGATCCTGGCAGGTTGTTTAGTTTTTATTAAGAACGCTCAAGTATAGTATACCTGATCGATCAATTCGACATACGGCGCGCGGACCAAGCGCTTTTCCCGATCCCGTTTGTCGCCGATTTCGTTGGACAGGATAGAGGCACAGAAAGGAACAGGAGATCATGACACGACGTTGGACCCACACGTTTGTCGGCCTGGCCACCTCGCTGCTGATGCTTGCGGCGCTGATCCTCCCCGGCTCGTCCGCCAGCGCCGCCCGCGCCTGGGCGACGGTTGACAATGGCGACAGCGGCGCGAATGTCTACGCCGTCCAGTCGATGCTGAAGCACCGCGGCTACTCGCTGTCGGTCGACGGCGAGTTCGGCCCCGGCACGCTGTCGGCGGTCAAATCGTTCCAGAGCGCCAACGGCCTCGACAACGACGGCATCGTCGGCCCGCTGACCTGGGACAAACTGGTGGTGACCGTGCGCGAAGGCGACAACGGCATCGTGGTCCAGGCCCTCCAGCGCGAGCTGAACAAGCACGGCAAGTCGCTGAGCGTCGACGGCGCCTTCGGCCCCGGCACCCGCAGCGCGGTCGTCAGCTTCCAAAGCTCCAAGGGCCTGGGCGCCGACGGCATCGCCGGCCCCGACACCTGGGCGGCCCTGACCCACGCGCCGGGCAGCAGCGGCGGCACGAGCCGCGCCTCGCTCGCGACGACCATCCGCAACAGCAGCCGGATCTCGCTGGCGACCTTCCACACCTCGGGCGTCAGCGACAGCGCCACCGCCCGCCAGAACATCATCGACACCTCGAACGGCGGCGCCGCCCGCCGCTCGTCCTACGGCGGCGCGCCCGGCGGCACGGTCTACCTCCAGACCACGCTGCTCAACGGGATGATCACGCTCTCGAACTCCTGGAGCTACTCGGTGAGCGAAATCGCCGGCGGCTCGCACAGCTCGAACTCGCGCCACTACGCCGGCGTCGCGGTCGACGTGAACGTGATCAACGGCACGCACGTCAGCTCCTCGCACCCGAGCCAGAGCTCCTTCCGCTCCAAGTGCCGCAGCCTGGGCGCGACCGAAGTCCTCGGCCCCGGCGACTCGGGCCACAGCACGCACATCCACTGCGCCTGGCCCCGCCCGTAACGCCCCCGACGCCCCGGCCTCGCTGTGAGGCCGGGGCTTGCTTGTTGCAAGGAACACTGCGATGAAGAAAATCTCACGGCGCGCGTTCGGCAAGCTGCTCGGCGGCCTGGGCACCAGCGTGCTGATCGGCGGGACGGAGCTGCGATTCATCAGCGCGGCCTCCGCCGCCGTCCCCACGCCGCAGATCGACGGCACGAGCGCCTGGGGCGCCGCCGCCGCCCGCGAGCCGATCGTGGTCCACAACTACAAGCCCACCGGCATCGTGGTCCACCACACGACCAATCTCAACACCAATGATTTCACCCGCTCCGCCGCCCACCTCCGGGCGCGCCAGATCCAGCAGAGCCACTTCAACCGCGGCTGGATCGACACCGGCCAGCAGTTCACGATCAGCCGCGGCGGCTGGATCATGGAGGGGCGCCACAAGAGCCTGGCGGCCCTGACCGGCGGCACCACCCACGTCCAGGGCGCCCACTCCGAACCGGTCAACTCGACCCACGTCGGCATCGAGTGCGAGGGCAACTACATGGCGGTCGTGCCCAGCATGCCGCTCTGGGACAAGCTGGTCGCGCTGATCGCCTATATCTGCCAGCAGTACGGCATGACCGCCGCCGCGATCGTCGGCCACCGCGACACCGACGCCACCAGCTGCCCCGGCGACGCCTTCTACGCGATGCTGCCCCAGCTGCGCACCGCCGTCGCCGCCGCCCTGGCCGGCGCGCCCGCCAGCCGCACCTGGCCGACCCTGCGCAAGAACACCGCCGCCGTCGGCCTGGCCAAGACGATGCAGTACCTGCTGCGCGCCTCCGGCGCCACCATCACCGCCGACGGCGCGTTCGGCTCCGGCACCGAGGCCGCCGTCAAGGCCTTCCAGACCAGCAAAGGGCTCACCGCCGACGGCGTCGTGGGCGCCGCGACTTGGGAAAAGCTGATTGTCACGGTCCGCCAGGGCGACACCGGCGAGGCGGTCAAGGCGCTTCAGAGCCAGCTCGGCACCCAAGGCTACAGCGCGACGGTCGATGGCAATTTCGGCTCCGGCACGGCGACCCAGGTCCGCGCCTTCCAGACCAACCGCCAGCTCAGCGCTGACGGCGTGGTCGGCATCAACACCTGGAATCATCTGGCGATGTAGCGGCTTCGGCCAAGGAGTGTGTTTCGATGGCTCAGCATTCGTTGTTCCGCCCGCGGCGCATCCGGCTCGGCATGATCTTGTTCGCGTTCATGCTGATGATCAGCCAGGCGACGCCCAGCCAGGCCTTTTCCGGCGCCTTTTTCCACACCTTGAGCAAGGGCAATCGCGGCACCGATGTGGTGGCGCTCCAGTATTTGCTCAACATCGGCGCTGACGGCGTCTTCGGCTCCGGCACCGAAACCGCGGTCCGCAATTTCCAAAGCTCGCGCGGCCTGGGCGCCGACGGCATCGCCGGGCCGGCGACCTGGGGCGCGCTGGTGCCGACCATCCGCAACGGCAGCACGGGCAACGCCGTCAAGGCGCTCCAGGCCCTGCTCAACGCCAAGCGCGGCGCCGGCCTGACGGTCGACGGCAACTTCGGCGGCGGCACGGAGTCGGCGGTCCGCTCGTTCCAGTCCCACGCCGGCATCGGCGCTGACGGCGTCGTCGGCCCCACGACCTGGAAAAATCTGGTCTGGCACTACGAGCTGGTCAGCTTCTCGAATGTCTGCGACCAGAACCCCGACGGCAACGCCAGCGCCAACTGGGCCGTCGCCTCGTCGGTCGCCCAGTTCGAGAAGGGCGCCGCCGACTTCGCGGCCCTCGGCAAGGGCAAGGTGCCGATGGGCGACGCCAGCTTCGAGCACGGCGGCGACATCCCCGGCCACGCCTCGCACGAGACCGGCCTCGACATTGATTTCTGGCCCATCCGCACCGACCGCGCCCAGTGCAGCGCCGGCCGCATCACCTGGCAGTCCGGCGCCTACGACCGCGCCGCCACCCGCCAGCTCGTCCAGGCCATCCGCGCCGCCGCCCCCGGCCAGATCACGGTCATCTACTTCAACGATCCGGTCCTGATCAACGAGGGCCTGACCACCCAGTACCCAAACCACGACAATCACTTGCACATCCGCTACAAATAGGTTAAAAATGGGCGCCGCGCAGCCCGAGGCTGCGTGGCGCCGATCTGCGAAATCGGACCGATCGAGTGGCCGGCGCCGCCGCCGACACCCCGCGGCGCTGGATAAAAGGAGCGACGATGGCGGGATTTTGGCGCAACATCGGGACCGCGACCCTGCTTTTCGGCCTGCTTGACGGCTGCGGCCCCGCCGCCGGGAACCCGCAAGCAGGTGCCGCAACGCCGCCGCCCCCCGCCGCGACGACGCCGACGCCGGGCAAGCCGCTCGACCTGCTGCTGGTCCGCGATCCGGTCAACAGCGGCGATCTGTGGCGCTCGTCCCGCGACGGCGCCGAGGGCGAGCTGCTGCTCAGCGGCCTGACCGACGCGCCCTGCGTCAGCAGCGGCGCGATTGTCGCCACCCTCGGCCTCAACGGCCCCAGCCAGCTCGTCAGCTACGCCCTGCCCGGCGGGCCGCCGGCGACGATCATATCCGACACGTCGGCGACCCTCCGCCAGCCGACCTGCCACCCCAAAAGCGACGCGCTGATCTATCTGCGCCAGCCGCTGGAGCTGGCCGAGGACGAGCCGCCGCCGCCCAGCCTGTGGCGCACCAGCCTCGGCGGCGCCGCCCCCGTCCCCGCCAATCCCGCCGGCGACATCCCCGGCCTCAACGCCCGCTGGTCGCCGGACGGCGCCCGCCTGCTGTTCGAGCTGGCCGAGCAGCCGCGCCTGGTGATGATCGACCAGGCCCAGGCTGTCGCCGAGCTCAGCTTCACCGGCACCTACGCCTGGTCGCCCGACGGCGCGCGCGTCGTCATCAGCAAGCGCGAAGACGGCGCTGACAGCCGCTTCCGCCAGCTCATCCTGCTCGAAGCCGCCACCGGCGCCCAGACCGTCCTGCTCGACGACCCGGCTGCCGATGTCTACTTCCCCGCCTGGTCGTCCGACGGCACGCAGATCGCCTTCATCCGCCGACCGCTCGGCCAGGGCGCCGGCGAGCTGTGGAGCGTCGCGCTCGCCGATCCCGCCGCCCCGCGCCAGCTCACCGACGACCCGGCCTACGACAATTTCGACCCCCAGTGGTCGCCGGACAGCGCCGAGCTGGTCTGGAGCCGCGTCACCGTCGACCAGCCCCGCTACTCGATCTGGCGCCGCCCGCTCGCCGGCAGCGCGCCGCCCGCCCTGGTCGCCGAGAACGCGCTGTGGCCGCGCTGGGCGCCGTCGGCTAAATAATTTCAAAATGAGACAAGATCTATCATCTCTTGTGTTACTGGGTCGCCTATTTGAATCCGCCGCGCAAAATCTTCCAGCTGCGGCGTGATCGCCAATCCCGCCTCCCGGCTTACCGTAAGCGTCATAAGCATTTTTCGAACGCCTGCGTCTCTATCTCCATTCTTCACCAGCATCAATCCATACTCCCAATTACATCCAGCCTCCTGCATAGTGTCAGATAATTTTTGCGCTTTCTCGATGGCTTCTTCATAGGTTATGCGAGCATCCGCAA
>DASWWB010001257.1:0-7209 GCA_036406115.1 Herpetosiphonaceae bacterium | reverse complement strand
CGGCCTTCAAGTAGTCGCGCAGCTTGGAGCGCGCCCGGCTGAGGCGCGATTTGACAGTGCCTAGTTGCACGTCCGTCGCCACCGCGATCTCCTCATAGGAAAAACCCTGGATGTCGCTCATGATCAGCACCACGCGCTGGTCGTCGGGCAAGGTGAGCAAGCCGCGCTGGATCTCATCGCTCAGCTCGCGGTTAAGCAAGACTTGATCCGGGCCGGCGGCGGGGTCCTCGAACTCGGGGGGCTGATCGTCCGGATCGTGCATCATGCTGCTGATCGACGTGGTGGGGCGGCGTTTGCGCGAGCGCAGGGCGTCGTAGCAGGCGTTGGTGGCGATGCGCAGGACCCAGGCGGCGAAGGAGCCGTCGCGGAAGCGATGCAGCGAGCGATAGGCCGAGATAAAGGTCTCCTGCGCCACGTCGGCGGCCGCTTCGGCGTCGCCGAGCATGCGGTAGGCCAGGCCGTAGACCCGCCCCTCGTACATGCGGACCAGTTGATTAAACGCCTCCACATCGCCGCGCTTGCCAGCCGCGATCAGCTCGCGTTCAGCCTCCGTCATTCCCGCATTCCTCCGCAGATCGCCAAGCGAGCGCCACCGCGCGCCGGGTGTGTGGCGCGCGGCTATTGTGCTGGATACGACCTAAAATTGCAAGTCTGGGACTAAAAAACCGTGAAGTCGTCGCCCGGCCCGAGCGGCTTTTGCAGCAGGGCCAGGAACATCGCCGCCGCCCTGGTCGTGTGGCGGTCGCGGTGATGGATGACATTGTAGACCCGCACCACCCGCGCCCCCTCCAAGACCAGCTGGCGCAGCTGCCCGGCGGCGACCTCGCGCCGCACGACCATCGCCGGCACCAGCGCCACGCCCAGCCCGACCTCCACCGAGCGCTTGATCGCCTCCAAATTGCCCAAGACCATCCGCTGGGCGGGGGCGGCGCCGGCGGCCTGGAACAGATCGGCGGTGGCGGCCTGGAGCGCCGAGCCCGCCTCGCGGACCAGCATCCGCCGCCCGGCGAGGTCGGCCAGCGCCACGGACTGGCGCTCGGCCCACGGGTCGTCCGGCGCGACGATCACCACCAGCTCGGTGCGCAAAAACGGCACGATCCGCATCTGCTGGTGCTCCAGCGGCGAGCCCACCAGCGCCAGCTCGATCTGGCCCGACATCACCTGGTCCAGCAGCTGGTCGGTGTTGCCGGTCACGATCTGGACCTCGAACTCGGGATGCTCCCAGCCGAAGCGCTGGAGCAGATCGGGCAAAATATAGGTGGCCAGGGTGTTGCCCACGCCCAGGTGCAGCGTCCGCTCGTGGAGGCCGGCGGCGGTGCGCACGGCGTGCTCGGCCGCCCGCTCCAGGGCCAGCATCTGCTCGGCCGGCTCCAGCAGCGCCCGGCCGGCGGCGGTCAGCTCGATGCCGCGCCCCAGCCGCTCGAAGAGCTGGACGCCCAGCTCGCGCTCCAGGGTTTGAATCTGCTGGCTCACCGTCGGCTGGGTCAGATCGAGCTGCTCGGCGGCGCGGGTGAAGTTGCGGGTGTGGGCGGCGGCGACAAACATGCGCAGTTTTTGCAGATCAAGCATGGCATTCCCCCTGGCGGCAGCGCCCTGATCCTAGCAGCCGGCGGCGTTTTGCGCAAGACAACGCCGCCGGCCTGGGCGGATCCCAGCGTCCCGGCGGCGCGGCCTCGGCAGCGACAGGGCGAACGGCCCGCTCAGGCGGCGGGCGGCGCAAGCAGAACTATGATTCCTCCCGGGGCTTCGGCACCGAGTAAATATCGATCGCGGCCAGGCTGTTGGCCTCGGCTTCCTGGTCGCGCCCCTGGCTGAGCGGCGCCTTGCAAACCGGGCAGGTCAGATCGGATTGGATGGTCGGCGTTGAGCTGTTCATGGCGGCTCCTTCTGGCAACAAAAAAGCGTGGCTGCTGCCACGCCTGCGGGAGTTTGGTTGGCTGGGACGCGCTACCCTCCGGCGTGACGCTGAAGCTCCTGGCTAAAGCCAAAAAACCCGCCAATCATAAACTGGCGCGCGGTGCCGCGGATCAGATAGGTGGTGTGGGGTGTGACAGACATTGATCAGAACCCTGTTAGCTGCTGGCGCCACGATACCACGCCGCCGCCGACGTGTCAATCCGGCCCGGAACCCGCGCCGCGCCGCCTGCGTAAGGAGGGCAGACCACCACATCAAGGAGCGGCTATGGACCCCGACCCCTCAGGCAAAGGCTTTTTCGGCTCGATGGCCGATTACATCCGCAAGCAGAACGACGCGCTCCAGCAATCCCTCGAACCAGACCCCGACGCCGACGAAATCACCAGGATCGACCAGGAATGGATCAAGCAATGCTCCCGCCTGCTGCATATCGACAGGGGCGGCCTGCTCAAAGGCCCGAGCCTGCTCGCGCCGCTGGGGCCGCTCATCGCAATGGTGGTCGGCGCGGCGTTGCTGATGTCAGCCATAGGCCGGAGATTCAACATCCTCAGCGTGGGCACCTATTGCTTCGCGATCTTCGGGCTGGTGCTGGCTGTGGCCGGCTTCTTCGGGCTGATTCAAATGGGCAAGTACTTCGGCGCCGCCAGCGCCTACCGCCGGCGCCGCGCCGCAGCCCTGTCGGCGCTCGGCAGGGCCGACGACCGGCCGCTGCCGGTGATCGAGCGGCCAATCTGGGCCCAGGCGGGAGTGATGGATGTTGAAACAGCCCTCCAGCGGCTCGAAGGCGCCTATCGCAACGGCCAGGTCAAGGCTGCCGAATACCACCAGATCCGCGACATCTATCTCGAACACGCCAAGGCCGCCGAGCAGGCCGCCGACGATCAATGGGGCGGGAGCGAGTGGTCGCGCCGCGGGTAAGCGCCGCTGCCGTCCGCGATCGCTGGTTCAATTTTCAAGCGCCAAAGGAACCACCACATGAATCTGACTGACGAAATCACCCGCCTCCACCGCCTGCGCCAGGATGGCGCCCTGACCGCCGCCGAGTTCGAGCAAGCCAAGGCCGCCCTGCTGAACCAGGCCAGCGCGCCCCAGTTCGCAGCGGCCAGCGGCCACGAGTATTTCCAAGGCGACGCCAGCAGCCGCTTCCACGACGAGCTGAGCCGGGTTGACAGGGAATGGATGATGGAGCGCGAAAAGTATATGATCCGCGGCAAGCATGGCAGCAGGAGCGAGCCAGGCGGCGCCGGCGCGATCTTCGGCTCGGTGTTCTTCATCGGCTTCGCGGTGTTCTGGATGCTCATGGCCTCCAGGGCGGGCGGCTCTTTCTGGATGTTCGGATTGCTGTTCGTCGCCGTCGGCATCATCAGCGGCATCTCGCATATGATCAAACTCCAGGGCTACCGCCAGGCCGAGGCGCGCTACCAGCAGCGCCGCGCGGAGGTGCTGGCCCGCCACGGCCAAGCCAGCTACCCGCAGATCCAGCCTGATTACCCGCTCTACCGCTAGCAGCCAGGAGCCGCCGATGAATATCGATGATAAGATGGCCTATCTCCACCGCCTGCGCCAGAACGGCGACATCACCGCCGCCGAGTTCGCGCGGGCCGAGGCCGGCCTACGGGCCCACGTCGCCGCCAGCGCGCCGCGCCCCACCGGCAATGTGTTCGACGACGAGCTGGGCAGGGTCGACCACGAGTGGATGATGGAGCGGGAACGCCTCCTGGTGCGAAACTCCCACGGGCGGCGCGTGCCGCCGGTCTTCAGCCCGTTCGGCACCCTGATCGCCATCGCGATCTCGGCGGGCCTGATCTACTGGAGCGTCTCGATGGGCGAGGCCTGGCAATGGGTCCTCTTCGGCGTCGCGTTCTTGGCGATAACAACGATCGGCAGCCTGGCCAGGCTCAATTCGGCCAACGCCTACCAGGAGGCCGAGGGTCGCTACCAGCGGCGCCGCGCCGAGATCCTCGCGCGCCACGGCCAGGCGAGCCACCCGCCCATCCAATCAAATTTCCCGCTCTACCGCTAGCAGAAAGGAGCCCCCGATGAGCATCGCCGATGAGATCAGCCGCCTAAACGACCTGCGCAACCGCGGCGCCCTGTCCAACGAGGAGTTCGAGCTGGCCAAGGCCCGGCTGCTGGGCCAGGGCGCGCCCCAGCAGGCCGGCGGCTTCGCCAGCCAGGGCGGCGGTTTCGCCCCCCAGGACGGCGCGATGTACGCCGAGCTTGACCGGATCGACCGCGAGTGGCAGTTGGAGCGCGAGCGCTACATGACCATCAGCCGCCACCACGGCCGCGTCGTGCCCAGCGTCGCCGGCAGCCTGATCGGCGGCATCGGCGCGCTGATGGGCGGCGTGATCTGGATCACCACCACGCTGAACGTGCCGGGCCGGGGCTTCCTGCCGCCCTTTTTCCCCTGGATGGGCCTCTTGTTCGTCGCGCTGGGCCTGTGGATCGGCGTCGGCGGCGTGCTCAAGGCCCTGGCCTATCAGAAGGCCGAGCGCGCCTGGCAGGAGCGGCGGGGCGCGGCCATGAGCCGCTACGGCAGCGCGCCGCCGCCCGCCAATCAGTTCGGCGGCTATCGCTGACGGCGCGGCCGACGCCACAGGCGGAGTGTGGCGCATGTCACAGCACGCGGCGGGATTTTCGGCTACGATCAAAGCCGACCCGCCATCCGCCAAGGAGCACCGCCATGCTGACGCCCTGGATTTATTATCTGAAGGAAGACGAGCAGCTGATCATCGAAAGCCCGACCCGCCGCTGGGCGGTCAACGGCCCCGGCCGCTATGTGACCCGCCCCTTCTGGCGCGCCCGGCGGGTCCGCGGCCTGTCGCTGAGCCCGACCGAGTATGTCCGGGTCCAGAACACGCTGACCGGCGAGGTGCGCAATGTGATCGGGCCGACCCTGCTGTTCCCCGAGGCCCACGAGGAAGTGGTCAAGCGGCTCAGCGCGCTGCCGCTGAAGCGCAACCAATATGTCAAATTGATGGACAGCCGCACCGGCGAAATCCGGGTCGAGCGCGGCGAGCAGAGCGTCTATCTCGGCCCGACCGAGGAGCTGCTCGGCGGCGTCGAGCAGGGCATCAATATCGATGAGCACACGGCGGTTCTGGTCCGCGACACCGCCGGCGGCCAGCTCGCGCTGATCACGGCGCCCCAGGTTTTCATCCCCGCGCCGACCCAGGAGATTATCGAGGAGCGGCGGCGGATCCTGCTGGAGAACCATGAGGTGGTGGTGGTCAAGGACCGCGAGGGCCGCTATCTGTTCAAGCGCGGCTCCGACAGCGACCGCTCGTTTTTCCTGCCGCCCTACGCCAAGCTGGTCCAGTTCCGCTGGTCGGCGGGCATTCGCAAGGATCAGCGCTCGCTTGTCATCACCCATATCGACATCCGGCCCAAATTCATGTGGTACGCCTTCGAGGCCCGCACCAAAGATAATGTCGAATTGGTGATCGACATCACCTTTTTCTGGCAGCTTGTCGATGTCGAGGCGATGGTTGTCACCACCGACGACGTGCCCGGCGATGTCTGCGCCCACGCCCGCTCCGCGATCATCCAGGCGGTTTCCCAGGTGACGATGGAGCAGTTCCTCGGCATGTTCAATCAGATTGTCCACGCGGCGGT
The DNA here is from genome assembly GCA_036406115.1 of Herpetosiphonaceae bacterium. Lineage (GTDB taxonomy): Bacteria > Chloroflexota > Chloroflexia > Chloroflexales > Herpetosiphonaceae > DASWWB01. The sequence goes on along the minus strand of DASWWB010001257.1, from coordinate 1,676 downwards.
GATCGAGGCCGATGCCACGTTTTATGTCGAGCGCGGCGTCAAGCTGCACTCGGTCGAGGTCCGCTCGATCACCTGCAAGGACGCCAACACCCAGCGCATCTTGCAGGAGATTATCCAGGAGACCACCAATCGCCTCAACCGGCTCCAGAAACAGGAAAGCGAAAACGAAATCAAGGTCAAGCAGGTCCAAGGCGAGATCGAGACCGAGCGCCAGCGCGAGCTGCTGCTGAGCATCCGCCGCTCGCTGGCCCAGGCCCAGGCCCAATCCGACGGCGAGGCCGAGGCTGAGCGGGTCCGGGCGTTCCTGGCCGGGCTCGGCGACCAGCTGCCGCTGGCCGACAAGCTGCTGCTGTTCAATCTGCTGCGCAAGCAAGATACGATCGACAAGCTCAGCCGCAGCAAAGCCACCATCTACTTCACGCCCGCCGACATCGACCTGAGCATCGAGACGCGGCCGGCGCTGCCGGGGAATTAGCACAGTCGTCAGTGGTCAGTCGCCGCGCCTCCTGACGACTGACGACTGATCGCTGACGACTGACGACTGACGACTGATCGCTGACGACGAACAAGGAGCCGCCATGTCCCGCCGAGCCTATCTCCCCCGGACCTGGACCGATCCGCGCCAGGAGCTGCGGGCCTCGCCGACAGCGGGGATCGGCGCCTTCGCCAGCGCGCCGATTGCGGCCGGCGAGCCGGTCGAGATCGTCGGCGGGCGGCTGATGGACGAGGAGCAGTTCCGGGCGTTCCAGGCCACGGCGGCGCGCTTCAATGCGATTCAAATCGACGAGGATCTGCACCTGGTCGAGGAGCCGGAGATCACGGCGGCGCGGGGCGGCTCGCTCAATCACTCGTGCGACGCCAATCTCTGGCTGGCCGACGAGGTGACGATCGTCGCCAGGCGCCCGATCGCCGCCGGGGAGGAGCTGACCGTCGACTACGCGCTGTTCACCACGGATCCGGGCTGGGCGCTGGAGCGGCCCTGCGCCTGCGGCGCGCCGGATTGCCGCGGCCGGGTCACCGGCGAGGATTGGCGGCTGGCGGCGGTGCGGACGCGCTACGCCGGCCACTTCTCGCCGTTCATCAACCGGCGGATCGAGCGGGACGGGGACTGAGGCGCGCGGTCGGCGGCGCGCCGGAGCGACAAGGAGCGGCGATGGCGCTCGGCTACGAGATTTTGGGCGGCCCCGGCGAGGACAACGCGCTGCTGGTGCGGATTGACAGCGGCCAGGGGATCGCGCGGCTGCTGTTCGACTGCGGCGAGGGCTGCCTGGCCGGCCTGGGCCTGGGCGAGATCCAGCAGATCGACCACCTGCTGTTCTCGCATCTGCACATGGACCATATCGGCGGCTTCGACAGTTTCTTCCGCGCCACCTTCAACCGCGCCGACCGCCTCAACCGGATCTGGGGCCCGCCGCGCACGATCGACATCCTGCATCACCGGTTCCGCGGCTTCCTCTGGAACCTGCACGCCGGCCAGCCCGGCGCCTGGCAGGTCGCCGACATCCACCCCGAGCGGATCGAGCGGGCCGAATTCCTGGCCGCCGACGCCTTCGCTGCCGCCCGCCCGCTCCCGGCGGAGCCGCGCGGCCCGGCGCTGCTCGACGAGCCTGGCTGGAGCGTCGAGGCCATGGCGCTGGATCATCAGACGCCCTCGCTGGCCTATCTGGTGCGCGAGG
>DASWWB010001256.1:0-9433 GCA_036406115.1 Herpetosiphonaceae bacterium | reverse complement strand
GACCTTCATCTATGTTTCGGGCGAGGGCGCCGACAGCAGCGAGCGCGGCCGGGTGATGTGGGCGCGGGTGCGCGGCAAAACCGAGAACGATCTGCTGAAACTGCCGTTCAAGGCGGCCTATGTCTTCCGGCCGGGGATTATCCAGCCGCTGCATGGGATCACGTCGCGGACCCGGCTGTACCGCGCCGGCTACGCGGTGGTCGGCGCGCTGCTGCCGCTGCTCCAGCGCGTGGCGCCGAACGCGCTGACCACCACTGAGCAGATGGGCCGCGCGATGTTGGCGGCGGCCCGGCGCGGCGCCCCGCAGTCCATCCTCCGCAACCCCGAGATCAACCGGCTCTGACCCTGATTGGAACCGGCGTCATACCGCGCCGGAACCGGGTTTGTCACCGCGCGCTGCTACAGTCATGGCACATGGCGGCGCAGCGCGCGGCGCTCGCCTATGCGGCGCGGGTGCCCGTGCGCGGGCGTCGGCGGCGCGGATCAACAGCTCAATGGCTTTTTTTTTATTTGATCATTTGTTGAGTTTGTTGATCCACAAAATATAGAAACTTGACGTAACCGGCGCCTGGCGCCGGGACGGAGGAACGGTGATGAGCGGACGACAACGATGGGGCGGGCGGATCGGCGTGATCGGGGTGCTGGGGCTGCTGCTGGCGCTGCTGGCAGGCTGCGGCGAGTCGGCATCGGCGGGGCAGGGGGCGAATCCGCCGGCCGGGGGCAAGACCGTGGTGCGGATCGGCTATCAGAAGGGCGGCAGCCTGCCGATCCTCAAGGGGCGGCGGACGCTGGAGGAGCGGCTGGCGCCGCAGGGCGTCACGGTGGAGTGGAGTGAATTCCCGGCCGGGCCGCCGCTGCTGGAGGCCCTGAACAGCGGCAGCGTCGACATCGGCTCGACCGGCCAGACGCCGCCGATTTTCGCCCAGGCCGGCGGCACGCCGCTGGTCTACGTGGCCTCGATCGCCTCGACCGGGGACGGGCAGGCGCTGCTGGTGCCGGCGAACTCGCCGATCAAGGCGGTGGCTGATCTCAAAGGCAAGAAAGTGGCCTTCGCCAAAGGCTCCAGCGCCCACTTTTTCACGATCAGCGTGCTGCGGGAGGCCGGGCTCGACTACGGCGACATCGAGCCGGTCTTCCTCAATCCGCCGGACGCCCGGCCGGCCTTCGAGGGCGGCAGCGTGGACGCCTGGGTCATCTGGGAGCCGTATCTGACGATCGCGCGCCATGCCGGCAACGCCCGCGTGCTGCACGACGGCACCAGCCTGACGCCGACCCACGGCTACTATCTGGCCGCGCGCCCGTTCGTCGACAGCCATCCGGAGTTGGTCGGCGCGGTGCTTGAGGAAGTGCAGAAGGTCGAGGAGTGGTCGGCGCAGAATCCCGGCGAGGTCGCGGCGATCCTGGCGCCGGTGATCAACGTCGACGCCGCGATCCTGGCCGAAGTCGCCGAGCGCCAGTCGTTCGGCCTCTCGCCGATCAGCGCCGAGCTGGTCGCCGAGCAGCAGGCGATCGCCGATATTTTCTTCGAGCTGAAGCTGATCCCCAAGCAGATTTCGATCAAGGACGCGGTCTGGACCTGGCAGCGCTAGGTGAGCCGGCGGGCATTGCTGATTGTTAGCGGAGTGACAACACCATGGACGTTTTATGGTTTATCCCGACCTCGGGCGACGGCCGCTACCTGGCCACGCCGCACGGCGGCCGCTCGACGACCTTCCCCTACTTGCAGCAGATCGCGCAGGCCGTCGACAGCCTGGGCTTCGCTGGGGCGCTGCTGCCGACCGGCCGCCACTGCGAAGACGCCTGGGTGCTGGCGGCGGCGCTGGCCGCGTCGACCCGCCGCATGAAATTCCTGGTCGCCATCCGGCCGGGGCTGATGGCGCCGGGACTGGCGGCGCGCATGGCGGCGACCTTCGACCGGATCTCGGGCGGCAGGCTGCTGATCAACGTCGTGACCGGCGGCGACTCCCGCGAGCTGGCGGGCGACGGCGTCCACCTGAGCCATGGCGAGCGCTACCGCCTGACCGATGAGTTCCTATCGGTCTGGCGCGGGCTGCTGGCTGGCGAGCGGGTCGATTTCGCCGGCGAGCACCTGCGGGTCGAGGGCGGCGAGATCGCGCTGCCGGCGGTGCAGCGGCCCTATCCGCCGCTCTATTTCGGCGGATCGTCGCCGGCGGCGCTTGAGGTGGCGGCGCGCCACATCGATGTCTATCTGACCTGGGGCGAGCCGCCGGCGCAGGTGGCCGAGAAGATCGCGGCGGTGCGGGCGCTGGCGGCGGCGCAGGGGCGAACGGTGCGCTTCGGCATCCGGCTCCATGTGATTGTCCGCGAGACCGCCGCCGAGGCCTGGGCCGCCGCCGACCGGCTCATCAGCCACGTCGACGACAAGGCGATTGCCGCCGCCCAGGCCGCCTTCGCCGCCAGCGAGTCGGTCGGCCAGCAGCGCATGGCCGCGCTGCACGGCGGCAGCCGCGACCGGCTGGAGATCAGCCCCGGGCTGTGGGCGGGCGTTGGGCTGGTGCGCGGCGGGGCGGGCACGGCGCTGGTGGGCGATCCCGGCGCGGTGGCCGAGCGCATGCTTGAGTACCGCGAGCTGGGCATCGACACCTTTGTCTTCTCGGGCTACCCGCACCTTGAGGAGGCCTACCGGGTCGCCGAGCTGCTGCTGCCGCGTCTGCCGCTGGGCGCCGCCCCGTTCGCGCCGGCCCAGGCCGGTCCGTTCGCCGAGACGCTCGAGCTGCAAGAGTTCGGCCGCCATGCCACGGCGTTCGCGCGCTGACGGCGCTGTTGATGTGGGCCGGGGCGCGCCGCGCGTCCCGGCCGAGGAGGCGATGATGGCGATTGTTGTGGGCCAGCGGGCGGAGCTTGCCGACGCCCCCCGCCGCCGGGCCGGCCGCGCCTGGCTGGGCGGATTGGTTCCCTGGGCGGTGCCGGCGCTGCTGCTGATTCTCTGGCAGGTGGCGATCCAGGCCGGGCTGCTGCCCCAGCGCATCCTGCCGGCGCCGCTCGATGTGCTGCGCACGACGGCCAGGATGCTGCTCAGCGAAGGGCTGCTGGCGGATATCGGCGTCAGCGCGCGGCGGGCGCTGGGCGGCCTGCTGCTCGGCGGCGGGATCGGCTTCGCGCTGGGCCTGGCGAATGGCATGTTCCCGCTCAGCGAGCGGCTGTTCGACACGACGGTCCAGATGCTGCGGACGATTCCCAATCTGGCCCTGCTGCCGCTGGTGATCTTGTGGTTCGGCATCGGCGAGGGCGCCAGGCTGACGCTGATCTCGCTCGGCGTGTTTTTTCCGGTCTACCTCAACACCTATCACGGCGTGCGGACCGCCGATCCCGGCCTGAAGGAGATGGGCGCGGTCTACGGCCTCTCGGCCTGGGGCCAGTTCCGCCACATCGTGCTGCCCGGGGCGCTGCCGTCGATTCTGATCGGCCTGCGCTTCGCCTTGGGCGTGATGTGGCTGACCCTGATCGTGGCCGAGAGCCTAGCCTCGAACCAGGGCATCGGCCACATCACGATGGACGCCCGCGAGTTCATGCAGACCGACGTGCTGGTGATGGGGATTGTGATCTACGCGCTGCTCGGCAAGCTAGCCGACAGCCTGGCCCGGCTGCTGGAGCGGCGCCTGCTGCGCTGGCGGCCCAGCTAGCGAAAGGAGCGGTTATGCCGGCCCACGGGACCCATGTCCGGCTGCGCGGCCTCGGCAAGACGCTGGGCGCGCGGCCGATTTTGCAAGAGATCAACCTGGAGATCGCCCCGGGCGAGTTCGTGGCGATTGTCGGCAAGAGCGGCTGCGGCAAGACCACGCTGCTGCGCCTGATCGCCGGCCTGTCGCCTGCCAGCGCCGGCGAGGTGCTGGTCGACGACAGCCCGCTGCGCGGCCTCAACGCCGCCGCCCGCCTGATGTTCCAGGACGCCCGGCTGCTGCCCTGGAAGCGGCTCGGCGCCAACGTGCGGCTCGGCCTCGGCCGCGAGTGGTGGCCCCAGGCCGACGAGGCGCTGGGCCAGGTCGGGCTCGGCCAGCGGGCTGGCGATTGGCCGGCGGCGCTGTCGGGCGGCGAGCGCCAGCGGGTCGCCCTGGCCCGCGCGCTCGCCACCTCGCCGGCGCTGCTGCTGCTCGATGAGCCGCTCGGCGCCCTCGACGCCCTGACCAGGCTCGAGATGCAGCAGCTGCTGGAACAGGTCTGGCTGGAGCGCCGCTTCACCGCCGTGCTGGTGACGCATGACGTCGAGGAGGCGATCGCGCTGGCCGACCGCGTGCTGCTGATCGAGCATCGGCGGGTTGCGCTGGACCTGCCGATCGCGCTGCCGCGCCCGCGCCGCCGGGGCAGCCCCGAGTTCGCCCTGCTGACCGAGCAGGTGCTGGGCCATGTGCTGGGCTGGCGCCGCGAGGCCGCCGGCGCCTGAGACCAGGGTTCCCGACCGCCCCGAGCTGGCCCGCGCCAGCCTCGGGGCGGTTAAGGTCCTATCCGCAAATAGTACCAGCCTGTTGAAGATAATTACTACTTTAGGCGGTTTGATCTCATAAAGAAAGAATGTTATACTATGTTTGCTAACGATAAAAGATAAATGCTTAGTAAAGATAAGGATCGGCGCAACGTATGGAAGCATTGGATGCCATTGATCTCCAGCTCCTGGCCATTCTCCAGGCCGACGGCCGGATCTCGAACGCCGAGCTGGCGCAGCGGGTCGGGCTGGCGCCGCCGACCGTCCTGCGGCGGGTCAAGCTGCTGGAGGAGCGGGGCTACATCCGCGGCTACGCGGCGCTGGTCGATCCGCTGCTGCTGGGCCTGACAGTCACCGGATTTATCTTCATCGAGTCGGCGTCCGGCTGCAATCTGGTGGAGCTGAGCGACTTCCTGGTGACGCTGCCAGGAGTGCAGGAAGTGCATCGGATCGTCGGCGAGTGGTGCTTCCTGATCAAAGTTCGCACCGCGACGCCCCAAACCTTGGAGCGGCTGATCTACCAGGGGCTGCGCAGCCACCCGCACATCCGCCGCACCTTCACGACGATGGTCACATCGTCGGACCATGAAACGCCAGCAGTGCCGCTGCCCGCGCCGGCAGACGACACGGTCGCGAAACAATAACCGCACACCACCAGAAAGGGGCACTCCTATGGCTACCCACGCGCGTTCGACCTTCGCCACTTCCGCCGACTCCGCTTCGCGCCGCGAGCGCACTGGCGGCCCGCGCCGCCCGCGCGGCATCGCCCCCGAGCGCCAGCCCGCCGAGTCGATGCTGATCACATCGCGCAACGGCTCGCACATGCCGCTCGATATCGATATCCACTGGAGCTGGACCAACCCGCTCAACGTCATCCCCGGCTTTATGCTGCTGGCGCTGGTGACCGCCCTGGCGGGCCTGCTCGCCGGCTAGATCAGCCCTCGTCCGCTTCGCACCCCAAGCCCCGCCGCCGGCCACTCGCCGGCGGTGGGGCTTTTGCATGCGCTCCCCCGTGCGCGCGGGGCGGCGCTGGATTATACTGGGGCTGCCCGCTCGAATCTTGAAGCAACAGGAGGCGTGATGCACCCCGAACTCTATGTCATCAGCGATCTGCACTTGTGCGACGGCGGCAAGGTGGAGGATTTCCTGCCCGAGGACGACGCCGCGCTGGCCGCCTTCCTCGACTCGATCAAGGAGGCGCCCGGCGCCTCGCTGATCATCAACGGCGATTTCATGGATTTCGTCCAGGTCCAGCCGGACGGCGGCCGCCACTGGTTCAACGAGGAGCTTGACGCCAGCGAGGAGCAGTCGCTGCGCAAGCTGGAGGAGATCATGGCGGCCCACCCCGGCGTGTTCGACGCGCTGGGCCGCTTCGTCGGCGCCGGCCGCGCCCTGCGCTTCCACTATGGCAACCACGACATCGATCTGGTCTGGCCCAAGATCCAGGCCCGCCTCCGCGAGCGGCTGGGCCGCCCTGGCGACGAGGAGCTGATCAGCTTCGGCGAGTCCAAGCTGGTCGGCGGCGTCTACCTCGAGCATGGCCACCAGGCCGACAAGCACATCAACTGCTTCCCCGAGCAGCCGCTGCTGACCAAAACCGGCCCCGACGGCATCGAGCGGCTGGTCCGCTGCTGGGGCACGCGCTTCGTCGAGGAGTTTTACAACAAGATCGAAACCCTGGAGGGCTGCGGCATGCTCGACAACGTACGCCCGCGCATGCCGGCGGCGGTGATCATCCTCAAGTACGCCATCCTCAAGCCTGCGATGTACCCGATGCTGCGCGACGGCCTGCGGGTCATCCTGGCGACCCTGGCCGAGCTGAAGACCGAGCAGGATTTGACCAACGCGGCGTCGGAGCTGGGCGTGAGCAGGGGCGTGGTGCAGTGGGTGGTCAAGGTGGCGCGCTGGCTGGGTGTCGCGCCGGCGCCGGCCGCGCAGGCCAAGTCGATGTTCGGCGCCGAGCAGGAGCCCGCGCCGGACGCCGAGCTGACGGTGCCTTCGCTGCAACGGGCCTCCGCCGAGGGCGAGCAGATCCAATCGGCCGAGGAGCTGGCGGCGCTGGCCCCCGACGCGCCCGCTGCCGAGTCCAAAGACTGGTTCGGCCCCGACGCGCCCGCGCCGGTCAGCCCGGAGCTGAAGAAATCCCTGGCGTACGTGCGCGACGAAGTGCTGCCCGCCCAGCCGGCGGCCCGCGCGGTCTGCGTCGGCCACACCCATCTCGTCACCGCCGAGGGCGTGCCGATCCCGGGCAGCGCCGCGCTGTACTACAATTCCGGCTCCTGGACCATGACCCTCGATCTCAGCGAGGTGCCGGATGCGTCGTTCGGCTTCATCCAGGATCCGGCCAACTACCGCGCGGGCCGCGACTACCTCCATGTCACCTGGGCCGACGATGCGGCGCCGCAGGTCGCCAACCGCCAGTGGGGCGGCGCCTGAGGGGGCGCGTGGTATACTGCGCGCGTCCCCGGGTTGACTAGCCGCTGCGAAGCGGGAGGAGGCGAGATGCATGAATCGCGACGCGCGCAGCGTTGGCCGCTCTGGGCGGCGATCGGGCTGCTGCTGAGCCTGGTCGCCGCGATGTTGGCGGTGGGGTTGGCCCGGACCGGCGGCCGGCTGATCTACCCGCTGGACGACACGTACATCCACATGGCGGTGGCCCGCAGCCTGGGCTATCACGGCGTCTGGGGCCTGACCCGCTTCAGCTTCAGCACCTCGTCATCGTCGCTGCTCTGGACGCTTGTCCTGGCCGCCGCCCAGCGCGTCACGCTCGCCGAATGGCTGCCGCTGGCGCTGAACCTGGCGGCGGCGCTGGGGCTGCTGGCGGGCGCTGACCGGATGCTCGTCGCCGACGGCTGGTCGCCGCGCTGGCGGGCCGGCGCGCTGGCGGCGCTGATCCTGATCACGCCCCTGGCGCTGACGGTGACGCTGGGCATGGAGCACACGCTCCACGTCGCGCTGACGATCTGGCTGGCCCGGCTGGCGAGCCTGGATCTGACGGGCGAGCGCGCCGTGCCGCTCTGGCAGATTCTGCTGCTGGCGGCGCTGAACTCGATGATCCGCTACGAGGGGCTGTTCCTGTCGGCGGCGATCGGCCTGGCCTATCTGCTCCAGCGGCGCTGGGGCCGGATGGCGCTGATCGGCGCGGCGGCGGCGCTGCCGGTCGTCGTCTTCGGCCTGATCTCGGTCAGCAACGGCTGGCCTTTCCTGCCGGCGACGCTGATCTACAAGACCGATCTGTTCGAGACCAGCCGCTTCGCCCTGATCCCCTCCTTCGCCAACTTCGTGCCGCGGGCTGTGGGCTGCTTTCTCACCAGCGGGCTGGCGCTGGGGCTGATGCTGGGGTTCGACCGGGCGAGCATCCGCCGGCAGCCGGTGATGTTCCACGCCCTCGCCCTCGGCACGCTGGTCCTCCACGTGATGTACGCCCGCACCGGCTGGCTCCACCGCTACGAAGCCTACCTGATCGCCGTCAACACCCTGGCGCTGCTGGGCACCGGGCGGCTGCTCGCGCCCCATCTGCTGCGCTCGGCGCGTCGGCGCTGGCTGATTGCGGCGCTGGGCTTCGGCCTGGCCGCCTATGCCGGCCTGTCGATCATGGGCATGGGCCAGATCCACGAGGCGATGGAGGATATCTACCGCCAGCACTACCAGATGGCGCGCTTCGCCACTGACTATTTCCAGCAGGGCGCGATCGGTCTGAATGACATCGGCGCCGTCGCCTACTACACCGACCGGCCCATCCTCGATTTCATCGGCCTGGCGAGCCGCGAGACCCTGGCCGCCCGCCGCCTGAACACCGCCTCGCCCGAGGTGTTCGGCCAGCTCGCCGAGCGCTCCGGCGTGCGCCTGGTGATGGTCTATGACACCTGGATGGGGCGCTACCTCCCCCCGGCCTGGCCCAAGATCGGCACAATGAGCCTTGATTACAAAACCATCGCCGACTCGTTCACGGTCTCGGTGTACGCCACGCGCGAGGAGGACGTGCCGAAGCTCGCCGCCGCCTGGCGGGCGTTCGCGCCCACGCTGCCGCCGGCGGTCCACGCCGAGGTGCTGCGGTGATCGCGGCGTCACTCGAAGGATCCCGGGCCGGCTGGCTCCGCCGGCGCTGGCCGCTGCTGGCGGCGCTGGCGTTGCTGGCGGTGCTGGCGCTCTGGACGCTGGCCGCCGGCTTGCGCCTGAGCGGAGGGCGGCTGGTCTACGCCCTTGACGACGCCTATATCCATCTGGCGGTGGCGCGCTCGCTCGCCGAACACGGCGTGTGGGGCCTGACGCGCTACGAGTTCAGCTCCTCGTCCTCCTCGCTGCTCTGGACGCTGCTGCTGGCCGCCGGCCTGCGGCTGGGCGCCGGCGATTGGCTGCCGCTGCTGCTGAATCTGGCGGCGGCGGCCGGGCTGACAGTTGGCATGGACCGCGCCCTGCGCCACGACGGCTGGCCGCCCCTGGCCCGCGCTGCCGCGCTGGCGGCGCTGCTGCTGGCGGCGGGGATCACGGCGCTGATCTTCTCGGGGATGGAGCACACCTTGCAGCTGGGCCTGGCGCTCTGGCTGATGCGGCTGGCGAGCGCGGATCTGGCCCGCAGCCGCGAGGTTCCGCCCTGGCAGATCGGCCTGCTGGCGCTGCTGAACGTGATGGTGCGCTACGAGGGGCTGTTCCTGGCGGCGCTGATCGGCCTGGGCTACCTGCTCCAGCGGCGCTGGGGCCGGATAGCGCTGGTCGGCGCGGCGGCGGCGCTGCCGGTCGTTGTCTTCGGCCTCGTCGCCAGCGGCAACGGCTGGCCGTTCCTGCCCGCCTCGGTGGTGGCCAAGACTCAATCGTTGCAGCAGGCGCGCTTCCCGCTGCTGCCCCATTTCTCCGGCGGCAAGCTGACGCTGCGCAGCGTCGCCTGCCTGGTGCTCAGCCTGGGCTGGCTGGCTGGCGCCCTGCCGCGCCTGCGGGCCGGGGCCGACCGGCGCTGGGCTTCGTTCCACGCCCTGGCCGCCGGCGCGCTGCTGC
>DASWWB010001255.1:0-5858 GCA_036406115.1 Herpetosiphonaceae bacterium | reverse complement strand
TGGCTGTCAATGTGGTGTACTTCTGGCCCGATCCGGCGGCGGCGCTGCGCGAGCTGCGCCGCGTCCTGCGGCCCGGCGGCCGGCTGGCGCTCGGCTTCCGGCCGCGCGCCCTGGTCGAGCGGCTGCGCTTCCAGGACTACGGCTACCGCCCCTTCGACGGCGAGGAGCTGCGCGATCTCGCCGCCGCCTGCGGGTTCGCCGATCTCCGCCTGCTGCCCGAGCCTGATCCGCCGAGCATGCCGGGCGTGTGTTTGGCGGGGGTGAGGGGGTAATCAGGGGTCAGGGGCCAGGGATCAGGCCGAACGGCATGGCTGGCGGGAGCTGTGACCGAATCTGTCCGACATCCCGGCCGGCCCGGACCTGCTGCTCCTTTCGCAGAAATCGGAGATTGTTGAGGCTGGCGGGCGCCGCCAGAAACACTGTCCGGCATTGCGGCCGCTCCTGACCCCTGGCCCCTGACCCCTGAATTATTGCCAGCGCGGCAGCAAATTCTCAAGCGCCTGGTCGGTGACGCCGGCTCGGCCGAGGAAGCGGCCCCTGCTGTCCTCCAGCAGGACGAGTCGCGCGTCGAGCCCGGCGGGCGCGGCCTGGCGGGGCAGGTCGCGGCGGGCCAGCCAGGCCGCGATGTGGCCGTCGTCGATCCGCAGCCGGCCGCCCGGGAACTCGGCGAAGCAGCGCGAGACCAGCTCGTGGGCCGGCTGGAAGCCCTGGCGTGACAGCTTGCCGATCGGCAGGCCGGCGGCGGCGAAGGGCAGCTCGCCGAAGCGGGCCAGCCAGCGCGCCGGCAGCCCCTGGACCAGCTTGCCGCTTTTCCACAGCTCCAGGCCCTGCCGTCCCAAGAACGCCGCGAGGTCGAAGCCGAACTCGTCGCGCAGCGCTGTTTCGATCTGCCCCTGCTCGGCGGCGGCCAGCGGCTTGAAGCCGGCCTTGTCAAGCGGGCGGTGCGGCGCGGGTGCCCCTTGGGCGGCCTGCTGGGCCGGGATCGAGTCGCGTTTGCGGAGGCGGGCGGCGAAGAAGCCGGCGGTGTCGTAGAGGTGCGGCCAGAGCCGCAGGGCGCGGGCCATGGCGGGGTGATAGTCCTGGCCGCCGGCGCCGGCGAGCCCGGGCGCGCTGATCGCCAGGCGCGGCGGCGCGGCCTCCAGCTCCAGCTGGCCCGGATAGCGGCGGAGCAGCGCGTCGAGCACCGCCTCGTCCTCCTCGGGCGCCAGGCTGCACGTCGCGTAGACGAGCTGGCCGCCCGGCCGCAGGGCCTGGGCCGCGCTTTCCAGCAGCTTGATCTGGCGCTGCTGGAGCGTGTTGCGCTCGTGGGATGAGATCAGCCGGCTCTTGCGTTTCTCGCCGGTGCGCAGGGCCTCGCCGCTGCACGGCGCGTCGAGCAGGACGGCGTCGAAGGCCTCGGGCAGCCAGGCGCCGAAGCGCTCGCCGGGATGGTTGGTCACCGCCGCGCCGGTCGCGCCCCAGCGGCCCAAGTTGGCCTGGAGCGCCGGCAGCCGCTGGGTGTTGCTGTCGTTGGCCACCACCAGGCCCTGGTCGCCCAACCTGCCGATCAGATGGGTGGTCTTGCCGCCGGGCGAGGCGGCCATGTCCAGCACCAGCGGCGCGGCGCCGGGCGCGAAATCGAACAGCTCGACCGGCAGCATCGAGGCTGCGTCCTGGATGTAGTAGAGGCCCATCTGGTGCTCGACGGTCCTGCTCAGCAGCTCGCTCGGCTCGGCCAGCTGCCAGCCCGCCGGGCAGAACGGCACCGGCTGCAGCTCCCAGCCATACCACTGGCGCCAGAGCCGCGCCGCCTCCGCCGGCTCGATCTTAAGGGGATTGACCCGCAGCGCCGCCGGCAGCGGATCGTCGAGGACGGCGATCAGCCGGTCCAGCGTGCCCTCGTCCAGCAGCGCGCCGTACGGCTCCAGAATGCGCGGGATGTCTCGTGCCATGGTCGGTTCCTTGTCTCTGTGGCGGCCCGAAGGGGAATCATACCATAGGGAAACGGGGGTCAGGGACCAGGGACCAGGGACCAGGGACCAGGGACCAGGGCTGGCCGCGAAGCCGGATGGATCCCCTCGCGGCGCCCGCCATCCTTCGATCCGGCCTGATCCCTGGTCCCTGACCCCTAATTTCCCTGCCGTCCGGCCTAGCCCCCATTTCCCTGGCCCCTATTCCCGCCCCGTGCTACCATACCCCCGCGACTCCCAATCCAAACGAAACGAGGCTGCCATGATTGCGCTCGCCCCGGTGGTGCGCCAGACGGCGCAGGCGATTGAGTTCGAGGTCGATGCGGTCGAGCCCTGCTCGGAGCCGCTGCCCGCCAGCCCGGTCCGCGCCAGGCTCGAAGCCTTGGTCGGCTCGCGGCTCGTCGCGCTCAGCCATGACCCGGCCTGCGCCGAGATCAGGGAGACCGCGCGCCACCCGCTGGTGAGCGCGGTCCATCTGGCCTTCAGCCAGCACCGGCCGCTCACGCTCTCGCCCGACGCGATCTGGCTGACGATCGCCCAGGGCTTCGCCAACCACGTCCGCAACCAGCCCGAGAAGCTGCGCTCGCGCTTGGTCGGCCACCAGGGCAAGCTGACGCTGGAGACGAAGGTCGATCATGGCCTGGATCAGGATTGGGCCGATGCGATCGCGGATTGGACCGCCCAGCTCAAGGCGCTGGCGCTGACCGATCTGCCGGCGGTGCTGGAGTGCGGTTTCTCGACGACCACGCCGGCTTCGCTCGTCGCCAGCAGGATTGTCTTGCTCGATATCTTCAGGCACTACGCTGATTATCTGATCTATCTCATCTGCGGCATCCCGCGCGTCACGTTGCGCGGCACGCCGGCGGACTGGCGCTCGATCTACGAGCGGGCCGAGAAGCTGGCGGCCTATGATCTGAATTGGTGGACCGACCGGCTGCTGCCGGTCTGCGAGGGGCTGGTCCGCACCGCCGAGGGCGCGCCGCCGCTGATCTTCTGGCAGCACATCTACATGCCGGCCGGGATGTACGGCAACAAGCTCATCACCGGCTGGCTGGCCGATCTGTTCCCCTACCTCAAGCCCGGCGCGAACAGCGATGCGATCTGGCGCAATCCCATCCTAGCGCTCCGCCGCGCCGATCTTCTGCACGATGATACGGTCCGCGATGGCCCGTCCGAGCGCAAGGCGATGGATGATACGCTGATGAGTCTGCTTTTTCGTGACGACGGTCCCCCGCCCGCCCCCGAGCCTGAGCCGGATATTGATCCAGGGCTGCCGCGGCGGATCGGCTTCAGCGACGGCGTCGATCCCGACTCCGTCCCGGCCGGCCTGACCGAGGTGCCCTTTATCCTCGACGACGGGGCGACGCGCCGGCGGCGCCGGCTGGTGGCCGGCTTCGTCGGCCTGCTCGCGACCGAGGACGGCGGGATGGAGCCGGAGATCGGCTGGGGCGTGGCGGAGGGCACCGCGCTGGAATTGCTGCTGGACCGGATCGCCGCCGAGCATGCCGTCGCGCCGCCGCTCGGCCCGCGTTCTCGGCGGCCTGATGATCGCGTTGAGATGCCCAAGGAGCTGTTCCAGCTGCTCGACCGCTTCAACGGCGCCACGCTGTTCGCCGGGACGCCGCACCCGTGGCGGCTGCTGCCGTGCGCCGAGTACGAGACCCGCTGCTTGCCCGAGGGCGGGAGCTGCCGCCATAGCGCGCGCTTCGCCGATCTGCCCGACGGGCGCTGCCTGGTGGCGTGCCACACGCGAGACCCCCGGGACGATAGCGGCGAGTACGGGTGGTATGTTACGGTCGGCGTGCCGCTGGCGGAACTCTCGTTCGGCGGAAGGCGGATGAACGGCCACCCGATCCTGGCCGGCGACCGCTGGCCGGTGATCGCCGTCGGCGTCACGCAACTGCTGGAGCGCATCCTGGCCTACGGCGGAGCCTATTATTTTGATGCGCCGGATTTCGTGCCCGATGCGGTGATTCAGTCTGACAAAGATTGAGCGCCACATCCCCGGCCTGGGCGGCGGCGTAGATTCTGCAAGAATTGCTTAAGGATTGGGAAAGATTGTCCTAAGGCGCCGCGGCTAGCATGCGGAGCAGCAGACAGACAGCAAGGAAGGCAGAATTATGGCTAAGATTCGCTCGTCCGAGATCACCCCCGAGGAGCTGTTCCGCTCGCGGCGCCAGTTTATGAAGGGCGCGGCGCTGCTGGGCGGCGCGGCGCTGCTGGCGGGCTGCGGCACAGGTTCGTCCGGCTCCTCCGCCGGCGGCACGCCCGAGCCGGCCCCCGCCGATGTCCAGACGCCCTACGAGGCCGTCACCGGCTACAACAACTTCTATGAGTTCACCACCGACAAAGAGGGTGTGGCGCTGCTCTCGCAGGGCTTCACCACCTCGCCCTGGACCGTCGAGGTCGGCGGGCTGGCGAACAAGCCCCAGACCTTCGCGATCGAGGATCTGCTCAAGCAGTTCCCGCAGGAGGAGCGCGTCTACCGGCTGCGCTGCGTCGAGGGCTGGTCGATGGTCATTCCCTGGACCGGCTTCGCGCTGGCCAAGCTGCTCCAGGCCGTCGAGCCGACCTCGGCTGCCAAGTATGTGCGCTTCGAGAGCGTGATGCGCCCCGAGCAGATGCCCGGCCAGGAGGACGGCTCGTATGTCTGGCCCTATGTCGAGGGCCTGCGGCTCGACGAGGCCATGAACGACCTGGCGCTGATGGTGACCGGCGTCTACGGCAAGCCGGCGTTGCCGCAGAACGGCGCCCCGCTGCGGCTGGCGGTGCCCTGGAAATACGGCTTCAAGAGCATCAAATCGATTGTCAAGATCGAGCTGGTGGCGGAGCAGCCGACAAGCCTCTGGATGAACGCCGCGCCCAACGAGTACGGCTTCTATGCCAACGTCAACCCCGACGTGTCGCACCCGCGCTGGTCGCAGGCCAGCGAGCGGCGGATCGGCGAGAAATCCCGCCGCAAGACGCTGCCCTTCAACGGCTACGCCGAGCAGGTCGCCAAGCTGTACGACGGGATGGACCTGAGCGCGAACTATTGATCTTCCGCCGATGAAGCGACGGGGCCGGCCGCCCGGGGAGTCCTCGGGCGCCGGCCCCGGTCTGCGAGGGCCGCATGAACCAATCGATCCGGCGCAACTGGCTGCGCATCGTGACCCACGTCGCCTGTCTGATCCCGTTCGCCCTGCTGCTGCTGGATTATTCCCGCGACCAGCTGACGGTCAATCCCATCCAAGAGGCCACGCTGCGCACCGGCAAAGCCGCGCTGGTGACGCTGGTGCTGTCGCTGGTCTGCACGCCGCTCAACACGCTGTTCGGCTTCAAGCAGGCGCTGCCGCTGCGCCGGCCGCTGGGCCTCTATGCTTTTTTCTACGCCCTGCTGCACCTGACGATCTTCGTGGCGATCGACTATGGCTTTGATTTCGAGTTCATCGCCTTGGAACTGGGCGAGAAACGCTATGTGATCGCCGGCTTCGCGGCCTTCCTGCTGCTGCTGCCGCTGGCCCTGACCTCGACCAAGGCGGCGATGCGCCGGCTTGGCAAGCGCTGGAAGCCGCTGCACAAGCTCGTCTACCTGGCGGCCGGGCTGGCGATCCTCCATTTCGCCTGGCTGGTCAAGGCCGACCTGGGCGAGCCGCTGGCGTATGGGGCGGCGGTCGGCGGGCTGCTGTTGCTGCGGGTGCCGGCCGTGCGGCGCGCGCTGATTCGGGTGCGGCAGCGGCGGGCGGCTCCTGTCGCCGCCGAGCGGCCCATCGAGGAACGGACCTAGCCGGCCGGGCCTTTTTTCGGCTGGCGCGGGGCTTTTTCGCTGGCGCGGGCTTTTCTTTCGGCCTTCGGGGAGGGGTTTTTCGCTGCCGCGCAGGGGGGCGCCCTCCCCCCGCCCTCCCTGCGGGAGGGAGCGCAGGGGGCATT
>DASWWB010001254.1:0-4287 GCA_036406115.1 Herpetosiphonaceae bacterium | reverse complement strand
GGCGCGCGGCGAGCGGAACCGAAGCGCGCTGAGTTTGGAGGATTGTGATGGCAAAGATTACGGGAATCGGCGGGGTTTTCTTGAAGTGCAAGGGCGATAGCGCGGCGCTGGCGGCCTGGTATCAGCAGCACTTGGGCATGCAGCTGGAGGACTTCGGCGGCGCCATCCTCCGCTGGCCGGCCGACACGGCGGAGGACGGCGGCCTCACGGTCTGGTCGCTCGCGGATAAAGACAGCGAGTGGTTCAGCCCCAGCGAGTCATCCTTCATGATCAACTATCGCGTCGACGACCTCGCCGAGCTGATCGCCCAGCTGCGCGCCGCCGACGTGACGATCATCGGCGGCCCCGAGTCCCACGAAAACGGCAAATTCGCCTGGATCATGGACCCCGACGGCAACAAAGTCGAGCTGTGGGAGCCCATGCTCTGGGACGATAAAAACAAAGGCGCCTAAAATCCGACCGGCCCCAGAGACGGCACGCTCAACGCCGCCGCGAAACCCATGGTACCCACAAACCGATCAACCGCACCGACTACGCGCGTACCCTCGGGGGTTGCAAGGGGGCAGTGCCGGGGCGCCCTCTGGGCACCGCTCCTCCCGGCAGGGAGGCGGGGGAGGGAGAAATCCCCACGGCAGTGAGCCCAAACAACAGCCGAAAGCCAATCCGCAGCCAGCGGAAAAAGAGGGCGGCGGGAGCCAACCCTCCCGCCAGCTTAGCCCGTGCCGAACTGCCGATCGCCGGCGTCGCCCAGCCCGGGCACGATATACCCGCGCTCATTGAGCCGCTCGTCGAGCGCCGCCAGGTGGATCGGCACATCGGGATGGGCCGCCTGGAGCGCCTGGACGCCCTCGGGCGCCGCGATCAGGCCGAGGAACTTGATCTGCGAGGCGCCCCACTGCTTGAGGATATCGACCGCCGCCACCGCCGAGCCGCCGGTCGCCAGCATCGGGTCCAGCACCAGGCAGAGATCAATGTCGGGCTGGGCCGGCAGCTTGTTGTAGTAGGTCACCGGCTCCAGCGTGTGGTGGTCGCGGTAGAGGCCCAGGTGCCAGACGCGGGCCGTCGGCAGCAGGTCGATGATCGGCTCGACCATCCCCAGCCCGGCGCGCAGGATGGGGATCAGGGCGATGCGGGCGCCGATCTCCTGGCCGGTCATGGGCGCCAGCGGCGTCTCGATCGGGATCGGGCGCAGCGGCAGGTCGGCGGTCGCCTCGTAGAGCAGGAACTGGGCGATCTCGCGCACCACCTCGCGGAACTTCTTGGGCTCGCTTTCGATCCGCCGCATCAGGGTCAGCTTGTGCAAGACCAGCGGATGGGATGAGACATGGACAGACAATCGATCCTCCTTGCTTAGCCGCCGCCGGAGCGGGCCACCGAGCGCGGCAGCGCCCGCGCGCTGCGCCAGAGCAGCAGCGGGATCAGCACGCTCCAGACAATCAGGGACATCACCCAGAGGACGGGGATCTTGCCGCCGCCCACGTCGTTGGGCATGGTGTGGGTCAGGCTGAGATCCCCGCTTTCAAGCGCCACCAGCCACGAGGCCAGCCCGACGAACGGGCTCAGCGACATCAGGATCACCGCCGGCCAGCGCACGATCTGGCTGGTCAGCAGCCACTCGGCGAAGCCCTCGTCGGCGTTGTTCACCAGCAGCCCGAGCACCACGAACGCCACCACCGGCACGCCGATCGCCAGCATAAAGACAATGCCCTGGGCCAGCATGGTGCTGGAGCGGCTGGAGCGCGCGCTGGCGGCGGCCCAGATCCCGATCGACCCGTAGCTGAGCGTCGTGAGCACCAGCAGGAGCAGGCCGACCAGCAGATCGCGCAGCTCGATGCCGCCGATCAGGAACGCGATGCCGGCCAGCGGCACTGTCGCCAGGCTGAGCAGAAGCAGGAACAGGCAGGGCGCCGCCAGCTTGCCCACAACCAGCATCCAGGGCTTGATCGGCGCGACAAGCAGCAGGTCGATCGTCTGGCGGTCGCGCTCGCCGCCGAGCGCCGAGGCGTTCATCGCCGGCGTCAGGAAGGTGAGCTGGAGCAGCGCCAGGCCGAACACCACCACATAGATCATCGTGCCCAGGCTGGAGCGGTTGACGAATGGCGAGTCGGCCTCGGTGGCGTAGACCAGCAGCAGGATGCCGCCCAGCACCAGCAGGTACACCGAGATCAGCACGAACGGCCGCGCGCCGCGCAGATACGAGCGCAGCTCCTTGACAATCATCGCTCTCATGCGACGGCTCCTTGGGTAACCTGCATAAAGACCTCCTCCAGGTCCGAGTGGCGCTCGGCGAAATGGGTCACGCCGAAGCCGGCCCCGACCAACGCCGCCAGCAGCTCGCTGAGCGCCGGCGGATCGCCCTCGAAGTGGAGGGCCAGCGACCCGCCGCGCCCGTCCGCCGGATCGGCGGGCGCCGCCGGGTCGGCGTCCTCCTCGGGCAGCAGCTCGGCCTGCGCGACATACGGCCGGGCGCGCAGGAACTCAAGCGCCGCGCCGGCCCGCTCCAGCAGATGGACCTCCAGCAGCTTGTGGGGCCGCAGCCCGGCCATGATGCTGGCCACGTCGCCGCTGGCCAGCAGCTTGCCGCGCTCGATGATGCCGATGTGCGTGCACATCTCGGCCAGCTCGGTCAGGATGTGCGAGCTGATCATAATCGTTTTGCCCATCCGCCGCAGCTCGCGCAGCAGCTCGCGCAGCTCGATCCGCGCCCGCGGGTCGAGGCCGCTCGCCGGCTCGTCGAGGATCAGCAGCCGCGGATCGTGGGCCATGGTGCGGGCCAGGCTGAGCCGCTGCTTCATGCCCCGGCTCAGGCCCATCACGTACGAGTCGCGCTTGCCGCCCAGGTCGACCAGCTCCAGCAGTTCGCCGAT
The DNA here is from genome assembly GCA_036406115.1 of Herpetosiphonaceae bacterium. Lineage (GTDB taxonomy): Bacteria > Chloroflexota > Chloroflexia > Chloroflexales > Herpetosiphonaceae > DASWWB01. The sequence goes on along the minus strand of DASWWB010001254.1, from coordinate 1,420 downwards.
CAGCGCGGTGCGCCGCGGCTGCTGGATGCCATACAGATGGGCGAAGAAATCCAGGTACTCCCAGACGCGCATCTGATCGTAGACGCCGAAATAGTCGGGCATGAAGCCGATCACCTTGCGCACCTGGTCCGGCTCGCGGCGCACCGAGAAGCCTGCCACCAGCGCATCGCCCTCGGTCGGCGGCAGCAGGGTCGTCAGGATGCGCATGGTCGTGGTCTTGCCGGCGCCGTTGGGGCCGATAAAGCCGTAGACCGCGCCCGCCGGGATGCTCAAGTTGAGCTGGTCCAGCGCCGTCATCGCGCCGTAGCGCTGGGTCAGATTGCGGGTTTCAACCAGCGCGCTCATTGCTCCTCCGTTGGCAGATGGATGACATAGACCGTCAGGCCGCTGGCGCTGGTGCCGCCCTCCAGGACAGCGTTGAGCGCCTGCTCGCGGCGCAGCACCACCAGCATCGGGCTGGGGCTCAGCGGATTGCCGTTCGGGTCCTGCATGGTGAAAAGGTTGCTCAGGGTGCTGCGCTCCTCGTCCTGCACGTCGGGCAGGGCGTAGGGGAAGCCGAACTCGGACCGCTCGGAGGCCAGGCGGACGGGAGCGCCCGGCACCAGGTCCGGCAGCGTGACAAACTGATCGCCGTAGACCACGAAGGCCTGGCCGCCAAGCTCGCCGCCGGCCAGCGTCACCGTGCCGCTGAAGGGAAAGCCGAGCGAGGCGTCGCTCGCCAGCGCCGCCTCGATCTGAAACGGCAGCGGCGCCGCGCCGGCGGCGACGACCTCGCGGGTCTCGCCGACGTTGGCGGCCTGGTCGCGCAGCACCAGCCCCTCGGCCTCGACGCTGATCGGATTGGCGGCGGCGCCGAAGCGGTCCCAGGTCGCCCGGCCGGCCACCACGCCCTTGGGCAGGCGCAGCGTCCAGGTGCCGCGCTGGCCGGCCAGGAAGCCGACCGCCGACACCAGCCGCCCGTCGGCGGCGCCCGGCGCGCCCTCGACCACCGAGACTTCGACCAGCTGGGCGCTGGCCTGGCGCAGGCCGGCGCCGGCGCCGTAGGCCACGGCGGTGAACAGCAGCACGCTGAGCGGGATGGTCCCCCAGGCCCACTCGCGCCGGTCAAGCCGCCGCAGCACCAGGAAATTCAGCGGCCCGACCACCAGCACGTAGCCGAACAGCAGCCCGGCCAGCATGCTGATCGACGGCAGGCCGAGGCCGGCGTTGGCCTGAGCCTGGGGCTGGATCGTAAACTCCCACGGCCGCTGGTCAGGCGCGCCGAACACCGACTGCCAAATCTCGGCCTTGCGCGGCTCGCCCTCCAGCGCCGCCAGATCGAAGGCCGAGACGAGGACCCGGCCGGCGCCGACGCGGCGCTCGGCGATCAGGGGCGTGTCGCCGGCGCGGGCCAGGACGCGCCCGCCGGCCGCCAGGCTCA
>DASWWB010001253.1:0-2560 GCA_036406115.1 Herpetosiphonaceae bacterium | reverse complement strand
GGCGCGAGCCCGGCGGCCGGGCCTCGATCCCTGACGGCGGCGTGATGACCTCGGTCGGCAGGGTTTGCGGATCGATCCGGTGCTCGCGGGGCAGCGGCGCCACGGTGACGGTGGGCGACTCGTGGCCGTCGACCTCGGCAGGGGATGATTCGGGCAAGATCTCGGGGAGGGTCAGGGTGAGGCGGCGGGTCGCGGGGGCGATCACGGCGGTCTCGCCGCCGGCGATCACAAGCAGCGCGTTCAGCTCGGCGGCCAGCTCCGCCATGCTGGGCCGGCTCGCGGGATCGGGGGCGGTGGCCCGCTCCAGCAGGCCCTCGACTGTCGAGACCATCGCCGGCAGCCGCTCGCGCAGCGGCGGCAGCGTCGGGCCGCTCCGCTCCTGGTCGGCCTGGCCGGGCTGGCGGGGCAGTGGAATCGCGCCGGTCAGCATCTCGTGCAGCGCGACGCCGAGGGCGTAGACATCAGCGGCGGGCGTCGGCGCGCCGCCCGCTCCGTCGGGCGCGCCGTAGTACGAGGCGCCGAAGACCGGCTGGGCCGCCGCGCCCGAGCGCCCGACCATGCCGAAATCGAACAGCACCGCCCGGCCGTCGGGCGTGATGCGAATGTGCTCTGGCGCGACGGCGCGATGGACCAATCCATGCTGGTGGAGCAATGCCAGCGCCTCGGCGATCTGGGCGCTCCAGCGCAGCGCGTTGGTTGGCACCGCCGGCAGCAGCGCGTCGAGCTGCTGGCCTGGCAGGTATTCTTGGATGAAAAACGGCCCGACGGCGGGATCGCTGCCGGCGTCGAAGACGTGGCCCAGGCTGCGGTGGGTGAAGGTCGCGCCGATCCGGGCGCCATGCTCGAAGCGGGCGACCGCCCCGGCGTCGCCGCGCAGCTCCGGCCGCAGCAGCTTGACCGCCACGGTCCGATCCAGCAGCGTGTCATGGGCGCGGTACACATCGCACAGGCCGCCCTGGCCGATCTGGGCCGCGATCTCGTAGCGTCCGGCAACGGTGCGGATCATCCGTTCCTCCAGCGGCGTAGCGCCGATGAGTTCCAGGGCTGGCCTGGCATGCGTCGGGAATCAAGCGATTCTTAGCAAGCCGGGCGCCACCGTTTGGCCGCCGCGCCTATTTGCGCGCTACGATGATCTGCCAGAGACTTTCCTCGCCGAACGGCACGACCGGCAGCGCCGCGTCGCCGAAAGCCGCGACCGGCGTCAGGCCGGCGATCCGCAGCATGGTCAGCAGCTCCGGGTAGGTGTAGAGCCGGATTCGCTCGCCGGGATGCGCGATCGAGCCGCCCTCGGGCTCGACATAACGGTACTGGGTCTCGATCGTGCCGGTCTGGGGCACGAACTGCGACTCGCGCAGGACGTAGCCCGGGCCGACGGCATGCCAGCCGCGGCGATAATCCTGCATGTAACGGCTGATCTGGTAGGGATTGATGCATTGCAGCAGCAGCTTGCCCTGCGGCGCCAGCACGTCGGCGACCGACTGGAGCAGGGCGATGTGCTCCGAGTCGCTGAAAAAGCCGAAGGAGCTGTTCATGATCAGGGCCACGTCGTAGGGGCCGAGGCCGTCGAGGTCGCGCATGTCGCGCTCCAGCACCCGGCTGTTGAGTTTGCGCTGGGCGATTGTGTCGGTGAGGTGGCGCACCACCGGCGCCGCCAGCTCGACGCCCTCGACGCGGTAGCCGCGCTCCGCCAGCGCCAGCAGGTGGCGCCCGCCGCCGCAGGCCAGATCGAGGATGGTCATGTCGGGCTGGAGCGGCACGGCCTGCTCGAGGAAATCCGCCTCGCGCTCGGTCAGGCTGGCCGCCAGCTCCGGATAGGTGGCGAACTCATGGATCTGAAACAATTCTTCCCACCAGGCCCGCTGTTCATCCATCTGCGTGCTCCTCCCTGGCTGGCGGCGCCGGTCGCGCCCGCCACAGGATAGCATAGCCTGGCCGGCGGCGCGGCGTCCCGCCCGCGCCCTATGGTATAATCGCGCCTCGATACGCCGAGGACCAACCATTGAAACGCATTCTGCTGATTGACGATGATCCCCTGCTGCTCTCGACGCTGGCCGGCCAGCTGGAGGCCGCAGGCTATGAGACCACCCGCGCCGGCACCCTCGACCATGGCCGGCGCTCCGCCGCCGACAATCCCCCCGACCTGGCGATCCTGGAGGTGGCGATCAGCCGCGGCGCCGGCTGGGGCCTGCTCAACGAGCTGGTCGCCCACGAGTGCCGCGTGCTTGTGCTTTCCCGGCTCGGCGGCGCCGATGATCTGGCCCGCGCCCTGCGCGCCGGCGCCACCGATGTGGTGACCAAGCCCTACCACGCCCAGGAGCTGCTCGCCCGCGTCAACGCCCGCCTGACCCAGGCCCCGCCCGGCCGCAGCGCCCATGATTTCGCCGAGCCCGCCGCCGAGCCTGCCGAGCCGCACGCTGCCGCCGACCGCGACGCCCGGCCCGTCGATGAGCGCGCCGCCGCCGAGGCCCTGCCTCTCGGCGCCCGCCTGCGCACCGCCCGCAAACGCCGCAATATCTCGCTGGTGCAGGCGAATCTGGAGACGAAAATCCAGATGTACTAC
>DASWWB010001252.1:0-1616 GCA_036406115.1 Herpetosiphonaceae bacterium | reverse complement strand
CAGGCCGACCAATCAAGCTGGCCGGCCCGGCCGAGGATCAGCTGGCAGAGGGCGGGGAGACGCGGATGTTGCATGGAAATCGCCGAAAATTTGGCAAACGGAAACAGTGACGGCAGATGATAGGGGCAAAGCAGGCGACTGTCAATGCGCCGCCCGCCGTCAGTCGGCGCTCAGCGCGCTGCTGATCAGATTGAAGACCGACTCGTAGAGCTTGCCGTGGCGGACCCGCGCCGTGCCGCCGCCCGGCAGGCCGATGATCCAGACGGTGCGGGTGATGTTCAGCCAGGCGACCCAGGTGCCGACGCCGTGGCGGAACAGCCACTCGGCGCGCTCGGCCTCGCGGTTGTAGCGCACGTCGGCGTTGCGCAGCAGCGCTTCCATCACATCGAAGCCGAACGCTCCGCGCTCAAGGTCCGGCTCCTCGCCGAGCCAGCCGTACAGCTCGTCGATCGCCAGATCCGCCTCGGCCTCCAGCGGCAGGTTGCGCCCGGACGGGAAGCCGCCGGGGGCCAGCTCGCCGTAGACCGTGAACACCGGGTCGAACTGGCCGAGCTGCACCGGCTCGTCCAGCTCCAGCCGCTCGCCGAACAGGGCGCGCAGCTGCATCGCGGTCATGATCAGCGCCCGCTGGTCCAGCCCCGACAGCTTGATCTTGATTCCCATGGCCAATCCCCCCGCGCGGCAAGCAGTAGCACATATTTTTCATGATAGCGCATTTCAAGGACGAAGGGCTGTCAACATACTATTAAGAGTAGTATAATAGGCGGAGGACGCCAGCCAAATCAGATCAGCGGGTTCAGGGAGAGCCCAATATGGCCGCACAGCATCCAACATCACCAGCGCCATGGTCCCTGCCGGCGCTGCCGGCCAGCATCGCCCCGTATATGATCATCCCCAACATGGCCCAGCTGGGCCAGATGGAGCGGGCGGAGCTGATCGACCACCTCCAGCGCCTCTTGCCGGGAGGCTGGGCGCGCTCGCAGGTCGCCCAGGCGGCGCTCCACACCGCCGCCGATCCCAATCCCCTCCTCCGCAGCTTCGAGCAGGCTGTCGACAAAGCTGTCTACACCGCCTTTTTCGCCGGCCCGGCCGCCGTGATCTGGGGCTACCAGACCGTGCTGCGCCTGGCGGGCAAGGCGCCCGAGGACTCGTTTCCCCAGGGCACATGGCAGTTTTATGTCAACTACGCCCTGCGCGAGGACACGGCGCGCCACGCCAACGAGACCCACGGCTTCGACAGCGCGGCGCGGGCCGCCAAGCTGGCGCTGAGCGAATCCGACCGGCTCGCCGCCTGGGTGATGGCGGCCATCCAGTGCCTGCACCAGTACCGGGCGCTGCTCAAAAACGAGTGGCGCGAGCGGGTCTACGCGGCGCTGCTGAGCGAGGCCGCCGCCGACGGGCCGGCCCCGCTGCCCCGGCTCTACGCCGACTGGGTCGCCCAGCGCCCCTACGGCCTGGGCGCCGACGCCCGCCCCGGCGAGACCTATCCGCGCTACCGGACGCGGCGCTTCAATCAATTTCTGCGCGCGGCGCTGGCCGGGGCCGAGCCGGAGACGCGCCGGCGCTGGCTGGCCGCCGTGCGGGCGGTCGCGCCCCGCGCCCTGCCCGCCTACCAA
>DASWWB010001251.1:0-10670 GCA_036406115.1 Herpetosiphonaceae bacterium | reverse complement strand
AGCTGGCCTGCGGCGCGATGGGCGCCGGGGCGACAGCCTGAGCCGGCGGCGGGGCGTAGCTGGCAGCGGCGTAGCCGGCTGGGGCTGCTGGCGACGGCGTGCCGGGCTGCGCGGCAGCCGGGGCTGGCTCGGAGAACCGATCGGCGGGCAGCTGCTGGTCAAGGTAGCCGGCGATGCTGTTCAAGGTCGTGTACTGCTCCAGCAGCTGAACCAGCGAGATCTTGACGCCGAAGCTGTCCTGGATCGCCTGGTTGAATTGAATCAGGAGCAGCGAGTCAAGGCCGACCTCGAAGAACGTGGAGTCAGCGCCGATTTCGTCGAGCGTCGCGCCAGTGAGCCCGTGCATGAGCTTCCCAAGCTCGGCGAGGATGCGCTGGTGGCGGGCGGATGCTGCGGCCTGGGCCGGGGCCTCTGACATAGTGGTCTCCCCCTGTGATGAAGGATGGTCATGGGCGGATTCAGATGATACGACGGGTGCGGCGGGCGGGTCAATCCAATAGCGGTCGCGGGCGAACGGGTAGGTGGGCAGGGGCACCCGGCGCCGGGTGTCGGCGCCGGCCACGGCGGCCCAGGTGACGGTTGCGCCCGCCACCCACAGCTGCCCCAGCGCCGAAAGCAGCAGCCGCAGGTCCTGGCCCGCGTCGCCGGGACGGGCCAGCGAGGAGGCGACGCGCTGCCGGTCCGGCGCGCCGGGATGGCGCCTGACGAGCGTGGCGAGCGTCTGGCCGGGGCCGACCTCAAGATAGACGCGGCTCGGCTCCGCGAAGAGTGTCTCCAATCCGGTGTTCCAGCGCACCGCCTCGCGCAGGTGGCGCGCCCAATAGGTCGGGCTGGTGGCCTGCTCGGCCGTGATCCAGTCGCCGGTCAGGTTGGATAGGTAGGGCAGCCGGGGCGCTGTGAGGCGCACGCTAGCCACCAGGCGTGTCCACTCATCGAGGATGGGCTCCATCATCGGCGAATGGAAGGCGTGCGAGGTGTGGAGCGGGCGGCACTCGGTGCCGAGAGCGGCCAGCCGCTGCGTCAGCGCGGCGACGGCCTCGGCGGGGCCGGACACCGTGCAGAGGCGCGGGCCGTTGACCGCCGCGATGGCCAGCTCCTCGGTGAGATGCGGCGCCAGCTCCTCCTCCGTGAGCGGGACCGCCGCCATCGCGCCCGGCGGCAGCGATTGCATCAGCCGGCCGCGGGCCGCCACCAGCGCCAGCGCGTCGGCGAGCGCGAACACGCCCGCCAGGCACGCCGCAGCGTACTCGCCGATGCTGTGGCCGACCATGGCCGCCGGCTTCAGGCCCCAGGACAGCCAGAGCTGCGCCAGGGCGTACTCCACCGCGAAGAGCGCGGGCTGGGTGAGCGCGGTCTGCCCCAGCCGGGCGGCGGCGGCCTCGGCGGCCTCGGGCGCCGGATAGAGCACGTCGCGCAGATCCAGCCCGAGGTGCGGCTGGAGGAGGGCGGCGCACTCGTCGAGCGCCGCGCGGAACACCGGCTCGTGATCGTAGAGCTGGCGGCCCATGCCGACCGACTGGGCGCCCTGGCCTGGGAACATCCAGACCAGCGGCGGTGCGACCGGGTCGGCCGTGCCGCTGACGCCCTGCTTGGAATCGCCGGACGCCAACGCGGCGGCCGCTGCGGCGCGATCGCCGGCGGCCAGGGCACGCCGCTCGCGGTAGGCTTTGCGCCCGGTCTGCAAGGTGGCGGCGATGTCCGCCAGCGGCTGCTCAGTGTGCGCCAGGTGGGCTCCGAGCCGAGCGCTCGCCTCGTCCAGGGCGGCGCGGGTTTTCGCCGACAGCACCAGCAGCCGAGCCGGATACGTGTCGTCGCGCGCGGCGGGCGGCGGGGGCGCCTCCTCCAGGATGAGATGGGCGTTGGTGCCGCCGATGCCGAACGAGCTGACGCCCGCGCGGCGCGGCCCGTCCGCCGCCGGCCACGCGATCAGCTTGGTCGTGACGTAGAAGGGGCTGGCGGCCAGATCAATCTTCGGGTTGGGCTGGCTGAAGTTGATCAGCGGCGGGATCTGGCGGTGCTTGAGCGCCAGCGCGGTCTTGATCAGCCCGGCGACGCCGGCGGCGGTGTCGAGGTGCCCGATGTTGGGCTTGACCGCGCCTAGCGCGCAAAACTGGCGGCGCGTGGTTGTGGCGCCGAACGCCGCGCTCAGCGCGGCGAACTCGATCGGGTCGCCGAGCGCGGTCCCGGTGCCATGGGTCTCAACGTAGGTGATGCTCTCCGGCGCGACGCCCGCCAGCGCCTGGGCCTCCTTAATTACGGCGGCCTGACCGTCCTGGCTCGGCGCGGTGAAGCCGACCTTCAGCGCCCCGTCGTTGTTGACTGCCGAGCCCTTGATGACCGCGTAGATCGTATCGCCATCGGCGAGCGCGTCCGCCAGCCGCCTGAGGACGACCATGCCGCCGCCGCGGCCGGCCATCGTCCCCTGCGCCGCAGCGTCAAAGGCCCGACAGTGGCCCTCGGGCGAGATAATCCCGCCCTCCTGGTACAGGTAGCCGCGATCCTGGCCCGCGTCGATCGAGCATCCGCCGACCAGCATCATGTCGCTCTCGAAGTTCAGCAGGCTCTGGCATGCCAGATGGGCCGCGACGAGCGAGGTGGAGCAGGCGGTCTGCACCGTCAGGCTGGGGCCTTTGAGGTTGAGCTTGTAGGCGATGCGGGTCGCCAGGAAGTCTTTTTCGTTGGCGAGCGCGATCTGATACCCGCCGACGGCGGCGCGGATATCGGATCGCGCCAGCAGCCCATGGACATACGTGTTGGCGCCGACGCCGGCGTAGACGCCGATCATGCCCGGGTAGGTCGCCGGATCGTAGCCAGCGTCCTCCAGGGCGGCGTAGGCGCACTCCATGAGAATGCGCTGCTGGGGGTCGAGGATCTCAGCCTCGCGCCGGTTCATGCCGAATAATCCGGCGTCGAAGCTCTCGATCGCGTCCAGCGCGATCGCAGCTTTGACGTACTGCGGGTTTTGGAGCAGGGCCGGCGCGACGCCGGCCGCCCGCAGCTGCGCGTCGCTGAACCAGGTCACCTCCTCGCGGCCAGCGCTGAGGTTCTCCCAGAACTGCTCCGGCGAGCTGGCGCCGGGGAAGCGGCAGGCCATGCCGACAATGGCGATTCCATCCGGTGAGTCGTGCGTCTCGTTCATTCGGTTCCCTTATCCTTGCGCGCCTGGCTCCGCCGCTGACGGGCCTCAAGCTGCCGGCGCGCGCGCTCCTCCGGCTGATAGCTGTGGTCGAATGCCGCTTGGGTGTCGTCCGGGGTGAAATAGGCCGCCAGCGTGCTGATGGTCGGGCGCCTGAACATCTCAAGCAAGGAGATGGGCTGCGGCAGCCGTTCGCCCAGCGCTTTGTGCGCCTGGACCATCAGCAGCGAGTGGCCGCCGAGATCAAAGAAGTTTTCGTCAGCGCCGATTCGCTCGAGCCCGAGCACCTGGCGCCAGGCGGCGGCGATCGTCTCCTCGACGGCGCCAGCGGGGGCAGCGAATGCCGCCGGATCGGCCCGGAGTTGGTCGGGGGCGGGCAGCCGCCGCCGGTCGATCTTGCCGTTCGGGGTCAGCGGCATGGCCTCCAGCGCCACGAAGGCGTTGGGGACCATGTAGTCGGGCAGGCGGCCCTTGAGCATGGCGCGCAGCTCGTCCGTCGCCGGGGCGGCGCCGGGCACCGCCACGATGTAGGCCACGAGCCGCGCCGCGCCGCCCTGGTCGGCCCGCGCCATGACCAGCGTCTCGGCGACGCCGGGATGGGACAGCAGCAGCGCCTCAATCTCACCGGGCTCGATCCGGAAGCCGCGCACCTTGACCTGGGTGTCGATGCGCCCGAGATACTCCAGGCTGCCGTCGCTCCGCCACCGTGCCAGGTCGCCGCTCTTGTAGAGGCGGCTGCCGGGCGCGCCCCACGGGTGCGGGATGAAGCGCTCCGCCGTCAGCCCGGGCCGGTTGAGATAGCCGTCCGCTAGGCCGATGCCGCCGATGTGGAGCTCGCCCGGCACGCCCGCCGGCACCGGCTGGAGCGCCGCGTCGAGCAGCCAGACCTCGGTGTTGGCGATCGGCCGGCCGATCGCCGGGATCGCGCCGGTCGGCTGGCATTCCTCGGCGGTGGTCCAGACGGTGGCTTCGGTCGGACCGTAGAGATTGAAGAAGCGGCGGCCGGGCGCCCAGCGCGCCACCAGATCCGCCGAGCAGGCCTCGCCGGCCACGGTGATGACCGTGAGGTCTGGCAGCACGGCCTCGGGCAGCGTGGCCAGCACCGAGGGGGGCAGGGTCACCAGGCTGATGGCCTGCTCCCGTAGCCAGCCGGCCAGATCCTCGCCCAGCAGCGGTGGTCCGGCCGGGGCGAGGCAGAGCGTTGCGCCGGCGGCCAGGGCCATCGTGATCTCGAAGATCCACGCGTCGAAGTTCAGCGAGGCGAACTGGAGGATCCGCGACTGCGCTGTGACGCCGAACGCGTCGGCCTGGGCCTGGGCCATGTTGCGGAGGCCGCGATGCGGCACCAGCACGCCCTTGGGCCGGCCGGTCGAGCCCGAGGTGTAGATCACGTAGGCCACGCTGGCGGGCGTCGCCCCGCTCGCTGGCGGCTCGGCGGAGGTTGGCGCGCCCGGCCGGCCCCAGCCGTCGAGCGGGACGAACTCCGGCGCGGCGGGCACGAGGCCGCGCAGCGCCGTCTCCCCCAGCAGCAGCGCGATCCCGGCGTCCTCCACCATGAACGCGAGCCGGTCGGCGGGATAGGCCGGATCCAGCGGCACATAGGCGCTGCCGGCTTTCATAATCGCCAGCAAGCCCACGACCAGGGCCGGTGAGCGCTCGGCGGACAGGCCGACCAGGCTGCCGGGACCGACCCCGCGTTCGCGGAGCGCGGCGGCCAGGTGGTTGGCTTGGCCGTCAAGCTCGGCGTATGTCAACGCCCGCTCGCCCTGGGCCACGGCGACGGCGTCGGGCGCGCGCCGGGCCTGCGCAGCGATCAGCTCCGGCAGGCGCGCGGGCTCCGCGCTGGCGGCCGGAGCGTTCCAGGCGATCAGCTCGGCTTGCTCGGCGTCGGTCAGCAGCGGCAGGGTGGCCGTGCGCCGCGCCGGATCGGCGATCATCGCCGCGAGCAGCTCGCGGTAGTGGCCAGCCAGGCGGGCGATCGCCGCCTCATCGAAGAGATCGGTGGCGTACTCCAGCGTCACGCCGAGGCCATCGGCGGACTGGGTGATCTCAACCGTCAGATCGACTTTGGCTGACGTGCGCTCGGGGCGCAGCGTGCTGGCCCGCAGGCCGGGCAGGGTGGGCGACGTGCCGGCCTGGTTGAAGAGCAGCGCCACCTGGAACAGTGGGTTGCGGCTGGTGTCGCGCTCGGGCTGGAGCAGATCGACCACCTGCTCGAAGGGCACGTCCTGGTGGGCGAGCGCGCCGACGGTCGTTTCGCATATCTGCTCCAGCGTCTCGCGGACCGTGGCGTGTGGGTCGAGCTTGGTGCGCAGAACCAGCGTGTTGGCGAAAAACCCGATCAGCGGCTCCAGCGCGGGATGGGTGCGGCCGGCAACCGGCGTGCCGACCACGATGTCATGCTGGGCGGTGTAGCGCGCCAGCAGCAGCTTGAAGGCCGCCAGCATGGTCATGAACAGCGTCACGCCCTCCTGCTGGCTGAACGCTTGCAGCTGCCCGAGCATGGCGTCGGGCAGCCGCATGGCGTGCTGGGCGCCGCGCAGGCTTTGCACTGGCGGCCGCGGCCGGCTGGTCGGCAGATCCAGCGCCGTTGGCATGCCGTCCAGCGCCGCGCGCCAGTAGGCCAGCTGCCGCTCCAAGGCGTCGCCCTGGAGCCAGCGGCGCTGCCAGACGGCGTAATCGGCGTACTGGATCGCCAGTGGCGGTAGCGCGGCAGGAGCGGCCTCGTGCCCGCCGTCGGCGGCGAAGCCGGCGTAGAGCGCCGCCAGCTCGCCCATGAGCACGCCGAGCGACCAGCCGTCGGAGATGATATGGTGCATCGCCAGGATCAGCACATGCGCGCGCGGCTGGAGCCTGACCAGGCGGGCGCGGAGCAGCGGGCCCGTCGCCAGGTCGAAAGGCTGCTGGGTGTCGTCGGCGGCCAGCCGGTCAAGCTCAGCCTGGCGCTCAGCCGCCCCCAGCCGCGTCAGATCATCGATCGGCAGCGCGAGGGCCAGGGTGGGCGCGATCAGCTGCGCCGGCTGGCCGTCGTGCAGCGTGAATCGGGCGCGCAGGATCTCGTGGCGCTCGACCAGGGCGTTGAGGCTGCGCCTCAGCGCCAGGGCATCCAGGTCGCCGTCGAACTGCTGGATGAGCGCCATGGTGTACGAGGCGCTGCCGGTCAGCTGGTCGATGAACCACAGCCGCTGCTGGCCAAAGGAGAGCGGCAGCGGCTGCTCGCGTGACAGCCCTGACGGCGCCAGCGGCGGCAGGCGCAGCTGGTGGGCGTCGCGGCGCAGGCTGACAATCTCGGCCGCCAGCCCGGCGATCGTCGGCGTCTCGAACAGCGTCTTGAACGGCATGTCGACCTGGAACAGATCGCGGATGCGGGCGATGACCTGGATGCTGCTCAGCGAGTGGCCGCCCAGGCTGAAGAAATCATCATCGCGCCCCACCCGCTCGTGGCCGAGCACGGCGGCCCAAATCTCCGCGAGCATTGCCTCGTCGTCGGTGCGCGGCGCCGCGAAGGCGCGCTCCTCGCGCTGCTCAGCGACCTGCGGATCTGGCAGGGCGCGCCGATCAACCTTGCCGTTGGGCGTGAGCGGGAAGCGCTCCAGCGCGATGAAGCCCGCCGGGCGCATGTAGTCGGGCAGCCGCTCCTGCACGAGCTGGCGCAGCTCGATGCTGGCGTCGGGCGCCGCCGGGTCGAGGATGAGATAGGCGTAGAGCCGCTTGTCCGGGGCGTTCCGCACGGCGACCAGGCAGTCGCGCACGGCGGGGTGGGTCCGCAGCACAGCCTCAATCTCCCCGGGCTCGATGCGGAAGCCGCGGATTTTGATCTGCTGGTCGCCGCGTCCCAGGAACTCGACCGCCCCGTCGGCCCGGTAGCGCGCCAGGTCGCCGGTGCGATACATCCGCGCGCCGGGCTCGCCGAACGGATCCGGCACGAAGGCCTCGGCGGTAAGATCCGGCCGCCCCCAATACCCGCGGGCCAGCCCAGCGCCGACGGCGTAGAGATCGCCGGCCGCGCCGACCGGGACGCGGCGCAGCTGCTCGTCCAGGATGCGGACGCCGGTGTTGGCGATCGGGCTGCCGATCGGCACCGGGTCCCCCGCCTCGGCGGCCGCGCGCATCACATAGCAGCAGGTGAAGGTCGTGTTTTCCGTCGGGCCGTAGCCGTTGATCACCGTGCGGCGGCCCGGCGCCTCCAGCAAGCGCCGGACGTGCGGCGGCGAGAGCACGTCGCCGCCGGCGAGGACGGTGCCGACGCCCGCCAGCGCCGCAAGCTGTACCTCGACCATCTGGTGGAACAGGCCGGCGGTAAGCCACAGCACGCTGATCCGCCGGTCGCGCAGTGTCGCCGCCAAGTCGTCCAGATCGAGCGGTCCCGACGGGTAGACCTCCAGCCGCGCGCCGTTCAGCAGCGGCGCCCAGATCTCTAGGGTCGAGGCGTCGAAGGCGTCCGGCGCCAGGTGCAGGACGCGATCGGCGGGGCCGACGGCAAGGAAGGTGGTGTCGCGCACCAGGCGCACGATGCTGCGATGGGTCGCACTCACGCCCTTAGGGGTGCCGGTGGAGCCTGACGTGTACATAATGTACGCAAGCTGGTCTGGCGCGTGCGCTGCTGCCGGCGCCGAGTCTGGCAGGCCGGCGGCCTCGGCCTCAAGCGCGGCCAGCGCTGCGGTCGGGCAGGGCAGCCCGGCGAAGGCGGCGGCGTGGGCCGGCTCGGCGATGATTAGCGTGACGCCGGCGTCGGCGGCCAGCGCGCGCACGCGGGCCGCCGGATGGGCCGTTTCAAACGGGACGTAGGCGCCGCCGGCCTTGAGGATCGCCAGGACCGCCACGATCGCGGCGGTGGAGCGCTCCAGCGCCAGGCCGACGCAGGTTTCGGCGCCGACGCCGCGGGCCTGGAGCAGCCGCGCCAGCTCGGGCTGGTGGCCGGTCCGCCGCGCCCAGCGCAGCCCTTGGCCGAACAGCTCCAGCGCCGCCGCCTCGTCGCCGCCCGCCCAGGCGATCAGGCCGTTGATGCGGAACGCGCCGATCAGCATGAAGCCGACCCGGTGCTGTTGGTAGAACTGGAGCGCGCGCCGGGCCTGGGCGGCGGTGTCGCCGGGATCGAAGGCCGGCTGCCCGGCCAGCGTGGCCTGCGCCCAGCACTCGCCAATGATCAGGAAATCGTCCTCGGCGGGGCCGGCGATGGCGCGCAGATGTTCGGCCGCCTCGGCGAAGCGGCCGTCGTTGTAGCAGAGCTTGGCCTGGGCGCGGCGGACCGAGGCGACCAGCCCGTCAAGGTGATAGGCTCCCGCCAGCTCCAGGGCCTCGCGCAGCGCCGCCTCGGCCTGGCCGGCCGCCCCGCGCGCGGCGACGATCTCGCTTTGGCGGCAGGTCGCCTCGATCAGCCGGTCCCGCAGCTCGTAGCGCCGGGCGATGGCGATCGCTTCGTCGAAGTTCGCCAGCGCCTGGTCCCAGCGGCCCAGGACCAGATCGGCCATCGCCAGCAACGTGAAGCCCGAGCAGACCAGGTAGGGCGCGCCAACCGCCTGGGCCAGCTCCAGCCCGCGCGCGAGCCAGTCGCTGGCCCGCCGGTAGTCGCCGCCGTAGAGGAAGGCCTGGCCGCCGGGCAGCAGGGCGTAGGCCAGGCGGTCGCGGGCGCCGGTCCGCTCGATCATCGCCAGCGCGCGCTGGAAAAAGCTGATCGCCCGCCGGAAATTGTCCTGCTGCATCGCGAGAATCGCCATGCGCAGGGTGAGCTGGCCTTCGGTCAGGAGGTCGCGCTGCTGGCGGGTCAGGCTGTTGGCCCGTTGCAGCGCCGCCTCGGCCCGTCCCGGCTGGCCGGTCGTCACCGCCGCCGCCGCCACCGCCTGGTGGAGCTTGATCTTGGTGAGGGCGATCAGCGCCTCGCCGCCGCCGCGCCCGTCCAGCAGTCGCAAGCCCTCGTCGGCCCGGGCCAGCGCCTCCTCGAAGCGCGACTGGCGGTGGAGCATCGTGCTGCGCAGCTCGGCGACTTGCGCCCGCGCCAGGCTGATTCGCCGCGCGGCGGCCCGGGAGCGATCGGCATTCTCTCCTTGAGCCAGCGCCTCCTCGGTGCGGATCAGCTCGGCCAGCGCCTCCTCGAAGCGGGCGGCGCGCACCAGCACCTCGGCCCGGCGGCGCAGCAGGCGGGCGCGCTCGAACTGCTCGCCGGGCGGGATGCGCTCAAGCGCGGCGCCGAAGACCTCCAGCGCAGCCTCGAAATCGGCGACCTGGGCATGGACATCGCCAAGCTCGCGCAGCAGCTCCGCCGGTCGCGGCAGGGCATCGCCAGAGCGTTCCGCGCGCTGGAGAGCGGTCCGGTACTGCTGGATGGCGTCATCGTTGGCGAACAGACGGGCGGCGCGGGCGGCGGCGCGGGCGAGATAGCGCACGGCCTTGCCGTCGTTGGTGCTGCGCTCGAAATGGAAGGCCAGCCGCGCCAGCTCGGCGTCCTCGGCGCCGCCCGCCTGCCGCTCCAGGAAATCGCCGACCACCTCGTGCAGCGCCCGGCGCCTGGCGAAGGGCAGGCTCTCGTAGGCCACCTGTTGGAGCAAGGCGTGGCGGAAGCGGTAGGCGGGCGCGCTGCCGGCGCCGGCCTGCTCCTCCGGACGCAGCAGGTCCAGCTCCACCAGCGCGCTGAGCGGATCGGCCCCGCGCAGCGCGGCGGCGACTGCCGGCGGCACGAGCGGCGCGATGATCGCCGCCGAGACCTGGCCGCCGACCACCGCCGCCGCCAGCACGACTTCGCGCAGCTGGTCGTCAAGCCCGTCGAGGCGGCCCATCACCAGCGATTGGATGTTGTGCGACAGCAGCTCAGCCGGCGCGCCGCCGCGCATGATCTGCTCCAGCAGCGGGCTGGAGCGCAGCAGATTAGCCAGCTCCTCGATGAAAAACGGGTTGCCGCCGGTCAGTTTGTTGACGGCGGCCAGGAAGCGTTCGCGCTGCTCGACGCCCAGCCCGTCGGCGGCGATCGCGCCCAGGATCAGCCGCTCGGTCGCGGCCGGCGGCAGCGGCGCCAGGGCCAGCTCGCGCCAAACGGGCAGGCTGCGACTTTCCGGCGGCCGGCGCCAGGCCGGGGCCTCGGCGGTGCGGTAGCCCAGGCAGATCGCCACCGGCGCGGGCGCCAGGGCCGGGATGACCTGCTCCAGCAGCTCCAGCGAGGCTTGGTCGGCCCAGTGGGCGTCGTCCAGCAGCAGCAGGAGCGGCTGGCGGGCGGCCCAGGCGAGCAGCAGGCGCGGGGTCAGATCAGCCAGCCGCTGGCGGCGGGTCGGCCGATCCAGCGCCCGGATCAGCGGCGAGTCGCCCAGATCCAGGCTCATCAGCTCGGCCCAGAGCGGCGCCCAGTCGATCAGCTCGGGCAGCAGCGCCGCGAATTGATCGCGGAAATGGGCCGCCCGGTCCGCCGGGCTGTCGCTGGCGACCAGCCCGAACAGATCGCTCAGCCAGACGCTCCAGATCCGGAACGCGCCGCGCTCGTAGTGGGCGGCTGCGGCCTGGCAGCGCCGCCCGCCTAGCATCCGCCACTGTTCGGCGACGTGTTCGA
>DASWWB010001250.1:0-2255 GCA_036406115.1 Herpetosiphonaceae bacterium | reverse complement strand
GGCGGCGGTCTCGGCGCTGGCGGCGACGCTGCTGGCGCCCGAGCCGGCGGGCCCGGCCCTGATCATCGGCGCCGGCGCCCAGGCCCGCGCCCACCTGGAGGCGTTCAGCGCGGTGCTGGGCGTGCGCGAGTTCCACGTCGCCGCCCGCCGCCACGAGCAGGTCGAGGAGCTGGTCGAACACGGCCGGCGGCTGGGCCTGACGATGGAATCGGAGCATGGCACGCTGGCCAGCATCGCCAACGCCAGCGACTCGTTTCCGCTGATCGTCACCGCGACGCGCAGCGCCGAGCCGCTGCTGGCCGGCGGGCTGCACCCCAACGCCTTCATCGCGGCGATCGGCGCCTTCACGCCGCTGATGGCCGAAATCCACCCGCGAATCGTCGGCGCCGCCCGCCTGTTCGTCGACACGCTGGATGGCGCCCGCGAGGAGGCCGGCGATCTCATCCAGGCCGGGGTGAACTGGGACGCCGTGACGCCGCTGGAGCTGGCGCTCGACCTGCCGCGGCCGGCGCGGGGGCCGGTGCTGTTCAAAAGCGTCGGCGACGCGCTCTGGGACTTGGCGGCGGCCCGGGCGGCGCTGGCGGGGCTGGGCGGCTGAGCGGGGCCGCGACCAGCAGCCGATGGCCGCTCGCGCCCCGGGTTGACCCGGGCTCGATCGCCTGCCTGATTCCCGCGCGGCGCCGCCGTGCTAAGATGATCTCGGCTCCGGCAGGCAAGGGGCAAGCGGCCATCAGGTTTCATCCCCGCGCAGTGCGACTGCGGTTCGATGAGTGCCAATCTGAAAGCTTGTTCTCCGTATCGGCCTATGCTACGGAGCCGCTGACATTTTTCCCGGATAGGAGGAGCGCGCCCATGGCTTCGCGCGAGATCATCATCAAAGACACCCACCGCGGCCTGCTGTACCGCGACGGCGTGCTAAGCGAAGTGCTGGGCGCCGGGCGCTACGAGCTGCCGGACAGCGGCCCGCGCCTGTGGTTCCGCCGCCGCGCCCCCCAGCTTGAGATCATCCTCGTCGATATGCGCGAGCGCGATCTCACGATCAAGGGCCAGGAGATCCTGACCGCCGACAAAGTGGCGATCCGCGTGAGCATCATCGTGCAGTTCCGGGTCACCGAGCCGCGCGACGCCATCCACAACGTCCAGAGCTACGAGGATCGCATCTACAGCGACGTGCAGCTGGCGGCTCGCCGCTCGCTGGCCTCGATGACGCTGGAGCAGATCCTGACCAACCGCAACAAGCTCAGCGAAGATATCCTGGCCGATGTCAAGGAAGTGGCGGCCACCTACGGCGTGGCGATCATCCGCGCCGACGTGAAGGATCTGATCTTCCCGGGCAATTTGCAGGAGATTATGAACCGGGTGCTGGCCGCCGAGCGCATGAGCCAGGCCCAGCTGGTCGAGGCGCGGACCAAAGCCGCCCAGCAGCGGATCGACGCCGAGGCCCGCAGCGAGATCCGCCGGGCCGAGGCCGAGGCCCAGGCCGAGATCCAGCTCAGCGCCGCGCGGGCCGAGGCCGAGCAGCAGCGGATCAGGACCGAGGCCGAGCTGCTGGCGCTGCGCGAGCGGGCCGGCGGCGCCCAGTCCTACGCCGAGCACCCGGCGCTGCTGCGGCTCCAGGAGCTGGAAACCCTGCGCCAGCTCGGCGCCTCGGCCAACGCCAGGATCTACATCAACTTTGACTCGCCGCCGCAGCCCGGCGTCGAGATCGAGGCCGACTGAAACGCCAAGGCCGCCCGGAGATTGTCTCCGGGCGGCCTTGGCGTTTTAGTCGGCGCCGGCTAGCGTGTCTCGCCGCTCTGGCCGGCGTCGCCGCGAGAGGTTTCGCCGCCCTTGCGGCCGATGCGGGCCATGTGTTCGCGGTTCTGGCTGACCGCCTCGCCGCCTTTGCGGCCGATGCGGGCCATATGTTCGCGGTTGCGGCTGACCGCTTCGCCGCCTTTGCGGGCGATTTCGCGCTGCTGCTCGTCGTTCATGGCCGCGAAGCCGCGTTCGCTGCGCTGTTCCGCCATACGCTTCCTCCTTGGTCGCCCCATTAGCCGCCCGCGCTTCGGGGGCGGCGGGCCGCTTCGCCTGATCCCTTGAATGCTACAGGAGCGCGGCCGGCCGCTCATTGTGCTTTTGCCCGGAGGACGGGGGCATTGCGGGCGAGTCGGCTTGGCGATTTGCACAGCGCGGCCGGCGGCGGGCGCTAAATCTCGCAGCTGGCGACGGGCTCGGCGGCGGCGGGCTCGGCGGCGGGCGCCGCTTCTGGCTCA
>DASWWB010001249.1:0-5396 GCA_036406115.1 Herpetosiphonaceae bacterium | reverse complement strand
CTTCGAGCAGCGGCACATTGACAGTCTGGCTGGTTTGCCCGGGATTGAAGGTCACGCTGCCGCTGGACGCAGTGAAATCGGATCCCGCCAGGGCTGTGCCGCTGCTGGTGGTGAAGTTCACCGTCACCGGCAGCGCCGAGGGCGCGTTGAGGCGGATCTCGACGGCGGCGACGCCCGCCGACTCGTGGGCGGTGGCGGTCGCCGAAGCGAAGGCGACGACGGGCTGGACCGCGACATTGCCCAGCAGATAGCTGCCGTCGGACTGGCGGTTGCCGATCGCCAGATTCAGCGGCAGGGTGAAGGGCGCCGTCGGGCCGACCAGCACATGCAAGGCATAGGTGCCGGCGGTCATGCTGAGCGGCAGGGTGAAGCTGTCGCCCACGTTGACCAGCGGCGGCGCGGCCCCGGGGGTCTCAGCCGGCAGGACGGTGCGCAGATCGGCCGCCGAGGTGCCCTGCCAAACGGTCTGGGCGCCGGAGCGGAGCTGGAATTTCACCGGCCAGTGGGCGTAGATCGGCGCCGCGCCGTCGTTGCGCCAGGTGGTGGTGATCTGGGCGGTCCGGCCGATCACCGTGTTGCCGATCGCCACCTGGGGGATGGCGTAGCGGTAGCCGGCGCGCTTGCCTGCCAGCACGAAATCATTGATGTTCTGCTGGGTCCAGTCGACAGGCGAGCCGGTGGTCAGGGTGCGCTGCACGCACTGGCCGGCGCCGTTGACCGAGGAGGGCCGATCGGTGTAGCGCGACAGCTGAGTCGAGCCCGCATACGTGTTCACGAAATTGCCGTTGCTGACGAGCGAGACGTGATAGGTCAGCACCTGGCTGGCGGCCAGCGCGAACTGGGCCTGCGCCGCCGCGAGCGGTTGGTTGCGCAGATATCCGCCGATCATCTCGGTGAACACCGGCTGCGTTTTCCAGCGCTCGCGGATGACGCTGCCGATGTTCGGCACGCCGTTGACGGTGGCGGTGCTGGCCATGGCCCGGTCGATGTTCTCCATCTGCACCGTGTGGCCCAGCGCGTCGCGGTACCAGCCCCACGCCGGGCTTTTGGTCATCGCGTACTGGAAGATGTATTGATTGTTGTTGGCGTACGGGGTGCCGGTCGCCTGCTGGTCGGTGAGCGCGATCTGGAGCCGGTAACGGCCGCTCAGGCGGCTGTGCCAGGCGTTGATCATCCATTCGGCGGTGGCGGCGGTGGCGCGGATCGGGCTGGCCGAGGGCGCGTCCCAGGGGATGTAGATCTCGCCGTATTGGCCGTAGGTCCGCATCTGCACGCCGGCGATCCACGGCTCGTTGGGGAACGCCGCGACGAAGCTGTCGAGCAGCGCCTCCATCCGCAGCTGGACGGCGGGCTGGTTGTAGTCGGGATACCAGGCGTTGTTGTACCACTCGCCCCAGCCGGACTGGACCATGTAGGCGGGGACGGCGGCGCGCTGGCCGCTGCCTTCCGGCGGCACGACGGCCATGGCCAGGCCGATCCAGAGCTGCTGGCCGCGGCTCTGGGCCTCGGTCAGCTTGGCCTGGATGCCGGACCAGTTGTAGACGCCCTGGGCGGTCTCAAGGTCTTTCCACTCCCAGCGCTCATAGGCGTCGCGATTGGAGACGTGCAGCGGGTCGCACACATACAGCGGCGTCCGCCATTTGTAGAGGCCGCGGCCGGGATTGGCGATCTCGGCGTTGGCGGGGGTGTTCAGGTCGATAATCGACGGGGTCAGCACCGTGAAGGGGGATGTCGCCACGGCGCTGGGCGCCAGCCCGCCCGCCAGGACGGCGAGGGCGGCGGCGACTGCCAGGCAGCGTCGAATCCATTGCGACCAGCGATGAGCCATGTCTCTCTCCTTGGCTCCCAAGCAGGGAGCCGCTAGCACTACCAAAATGTTCCCAAATGTTCCCAGGCGCGTTGCGCGCAGCCCGATGGAGCGCTCAGCGGTCGCTGGCGGTTGCGGCGCACAACGTTGTGCGCGCACTGCGCCAGGGCTGAGCACGACGATCAAATGGTGGCAGGGTGTAGGCTAGGATGAATCTGCTTCCCTCTGCTGGCGGCGTCGCCGGAGCCAAGGAGGCGGCTGGTGCCAGCCTCGCTGTCCGATTACGCACTAGGCTAGTATAGCCAGGCGCCCGGTAAAAGATGGTAAAAAATGGCGCATCTTTGTAGCAGCTTCGGCAATGGGCGCCACCCCCGCCCGAGGGCGGCGGGGATCGGGCAGCGCCGCGTGGATGTTTCTTCCCGTTTCGGGGTGAGATGGTCCCGCCGGCGCCTGGCCGTGCGGGTATACTACGAGGAGGACAAGCTATTACCCGCTATGGAAGGGGGACTCGCAATGGACGCGCCAACCTATGTCCGTCATGCCGCTCTTCGCGCCTGGGTGGAGCAGATGGTGGATCTGTGCCAGCCCGATGAGGTGTATTGGTGCGATGGATCGGATCAGGAATACGAGGAGCTGTGCAGCCGGCTGGTTGAGTCCGGGACCTTTATCCGGTTGAATCCCGAAAAACGCCCCAACAGCTTTCTCGCCCGCTCCGATCAGAGCGACGTGGCGCGGGTCGAGGACCGCACCTATATTTGCAGCGTCAGCAAGGCCGACGCCGGCCCCACCAACAATTGGGTCGCGCCCAAAGAGATGAAAGAAACCCTGACGCGGTTGTTCTCGGGCTGTATGCGCGGCCGCACGATGTATGTGATCCCCTTCAGCATGGGGCCGCTTGGGTCGCCGATCGCGCAGATCGGCGTCGAGCTGAGCGACTCGCCGTACGTGGTGGTCAATATGCGGATCATGACCCGCATGGGCCGGGCGGTCTACGATGTGCTTGGCGACGCCGGGGAGTTCATCCCCTGCATGCACTCGGTCGGCATGCCGCTCGCGCCGGGCCAGCAGGACGTGCCCTGGCCGTCCAATCCGGAGCAGAAATACATCGTCCACTTCCCGGAGGATCGGTCGATCTGGTCCTACGGCAGCGGCTACGGCGGCAATGCGCTGCTGGGCAAGAAATGCTTCGCCCTGCGCATCGCCTCGACCATGGGCCGCGACGAAGGCTGGCTCGCCGAACATATGCTCATCCTCGGCGTCGAGTCGCCGGCTGGCGACAAAACCTACCTGGCCGCCGCTTTCCCCAGCGCCTGCGGCAAAACCAATTTCGCCATGCTCATCCCGCCCCCGTCCATGGATGGCTGGAAAATCACGACGGTCGGCGATGACATCGCCTGGATCAAGCCCGGCTCCGACGGCCAGCTCTACGCGATCAATCCCGAAAGCGGCTACTTCGGCGTCGCCCCCGGCACCTCGGAGAAAACCAACCCCAACGCGATGGCGGCGCTGAGCAAAAACACGATTTTCACCAATGTCGGCCTCACCCCCGACGGCGATGTCTGGTGGGAGGGCATGACCAAGACGCCGCCCGAACGCCTGATCGACTGGACCGGCCAGGAGTGGACGCCCGGCTGCGGACGCAAGGCGGCGCACGCCAACGCCCGCTTCACGGCCCCGGCGAGCCAGTGCCCCTGCATCGATCCCGCCTGGGAGGATCCGCGCGGCGTGCCGATCAAGGGGTTTGTCTTCGGCGGGCGGCGCTCCTCGCTGATGCCGCTGGTCTATCAGGCCTTCAACTGGACCTACGGCGTCTACCTGGCCGCCACGATGGGCTCGGAGACGACCGCCGCCGCCGCCGGCGCGCTCGGCCAGGTCCGCCGCGATCCCTTCGCCATGCTGCCGTTCTGCGGCTATCACATGGGCGATTACTTCAATCACTGGCTCCAGTTCGGGCGCACCATCCCCAACCCGCCGCGCATTTTCAGCGTCAACTGGTTCCGCACCGACAAGGACGGCGGCTTCCTCTGGCCGGGCTTCGGCGAGAATATGCGCGTGCTGAAGTGGATCGTCGAGCGGGCCAATGGCAAAGCGGTCAGCATCGAGAGCCCGCTGGGCTGGATGCCGCGCTACGAGGATCTTGACTGGAGCGGCATGGAGGATTTCAGCCCCGAGCGCTTCCAGGAGCTGATGTCGGTCGATCGGTCCCTGTGGAACGGCGAAATCCTCTCGCACGAGGAGCTGTTTATCAAGCTCTACGACCGGCTGCCCAAGGAGCTGCTGTCGATCCGCGATTTGATTTTGTCGAGCCTCTGGCGCTCGCCGGAGCACTGGGAGATTTAAGCGGGGCGGACGGGAGAATCGCGCCAGGAACATCGCAATGGTGTTCCTGGCGCGCTTTGTTGGTTTAAAGATACGGCCCAAGCAGCGCGACAGGCGCCGAGCCGCCGCCGATCCCATCAGGCCAGGACGCGGATCGGCGCGCCGGCGAGAAACGCGGCGATGTCTTCCACGGCCTGCCCGAAATAGCGGGCGTAGTTGTCCTGCGTGACATAACCGAGATGCGGCGTGGCCAGCAGCGTGGGCAGCCCGCGCAAGCTGTCGCTGGCCGGCAGCGGCTCCGTCTCGAAGACATCGACCGCCGCGCCGGCGATCCAGCCGCCCCGCAGGGCCTCGACCAGCGCCGCCTGCTCGACGATCGCCGCCCGCGAGGTGTTGATCAGATAGGCGCCGGGCCGCATGCGCCGCAGCTCCGGGGCGCCGAGGAGGCCGCGGGTCCGCTCGCTCAGCACCAAGTGAATCGAGACGATGTCGCTGGTTTCGAGCAGCGCTTCTTTCGAGGGGGCCAGTTCCGCGCCGCAGGCCAGCGCGCGCTCGCCCGTCAGATTCTGGCTCCAGGCCGCGACCTGCATCCCGAACGCCAGCCCGACCCGGGCGACCAGCGCGCCGATCTTGCCGAGCCCGAGCAGGCCGAGCTGGCGGCCGCTGAGATCCATGCCGACGGTGCTCTGCCAGGGCCCGCCGGCGCGGAAGGCCTGGTTCTCCGGCGCGATCTGGCGCGCGAGCCCCAGGATCAAGGCCCAGGTCAGCTCGGCGGGCGGCGTTGCGGCGCTGTCGGTGCCGCAGACCACGACGCCGTGGGCGGCGGCGGCCCGCAGGTCGATCGCGGCGTTGCGCATGCCGGTCGTGATCAGGAGCTTGAGCTTGGGCAGGCGGGCGAACAGCTCCGCCGGGAACGGCGTCCGCTCGCGCATGATCACCACGATCTCGCAATCGCCGATGGCGGCGGCCAGCGCCTCCGGCTCGCCGATATGCTCGGCGAGGCTCCGCACCGCCACCTTGCCGCCCAGGGCCGACCAGTCGGCCATCGCCCCCGCCACCTGCTGGTAATCGTCAAGGATCGCGCAGTTCATTGTCATTCGGCGCTCCATTTCATCATCATGTCGGCCTTTGTCGCCCCATAGCCTACGCCCGGGGCGCCGCCGGCGCAAGAGGATTGAGGCGCTGGCGCCGTGATGATCAGCGCGGAGCTAGGGTGGCAGGGTGCGCTGGAGGCGCCGCAGCATCATGCCGGCCACGATCCCCGCCGCTG
>DASWWB010001248.1:0-2362 GCA_036406115.1 Herpetosiphonaceae bacterium | reverse complement strand
CTCGCCTTCGCGCTCAGCTCCTGGCAGATCAAATACGGGGTGCTTGTGTACCTGGAGGCGGTCCCGGCGCTCCTGGCGGCGGCGGCGCTGCTGCTCGCCGAGCGCTGGTGGCTGGACCCGGCGGCCTCGCGCCGGCCCCTGATCGGCGCTGCGCTGCTGCTGGGCGCGACCGCCGCCGCCAAACATCCCTACGCCCTGATCGCCGGCCCGACAATCGCCCTGGCGGTGGCCTGGCAGTGGCGGCGCCCAGGCGGCGGCCCCCTGAGGGGACCCGGCGGCGCGCTGCTGGTGGCCGGCGTGGCGCTGGCGGCCATGGTCGCCTTCAACCCGTTTATGTGGGACGGCCCGCTGGAATCCATCCGCGAGACCATCGCCTTCCATCTGCGCTACAGCCAGAACGATCTGGTCCAGAGCCAGGGCTTCGCGCCCTGGCACAACCTGCGGCTCCTGCTGAAGCCCATGCCCTACGATCCGTTCTTCCCCTTCAGCTTGCTCAATCAGCTCAAGCTGGATGGGCTGATCGCCGTTTCGGGGCTGCTGGGGCTGGCGGCGCTGTGGCGGCGCTCGCCGCCGCTGGCGCTCTGGCTGCTGCTCAGCACGCTGTTTTTGCTGGCCTGGCCGACCAAATGGCCGCACTACACCGAGCTGATCTTCGCCCCGCTGAGCCTGAGCGCCGGGATCGGCTGGGCGGCGGCGGGCGGCTGGCTCTGGGAGCGGGGCAAGATGTGGTATAGTACAGGGCGAGATTCGCACCATTGAACGTTAAGGTTCGCTATGCTCGCCTTCCACCCCCAGGTCCAACAAGCCATCGCCGATCGCCAGCCAGTCGTCGCCCTTGAATCCACGGTTATCAGCCACGGATTGCCGTATCCCGCCAACCTTGAGCTTGCGCAGCAGCTCGAAGCCGCCGTGCGGGAGCATGGCGCCACGCCGGCGACGATCGGCGTCGTCGGCGGCGCGCCCGTCATCGGCCTCGACGAGGCCCAAATCCGCCATTTCGCCAGCGCCGAGCACGTCCTCAAGCTCAGCAGGCGCGACATCGGCGTCGCCGTGGCCCAGGGCCGCGACGGCGCGACCACCGTGGCGGCGACCATGGCCCTGGCCGCGATGGCCGGGATCGAGGTCTTTGCCACCGGCGGCCTGGGCGGCGTCCATCGCGGCGCCCGCGAGACCTGGGATGTGTCGGCCGATCTCGGCGAGCTGGGCAAGACGCCGGTCCTCGTCGTCTGCGCCGGCGCCAAAGCCATCCTCGATCTGCCGGCGACGCTGGAAATGCTGGAGACGCTGGGCGTGCCGGTCATCGGCTACGGCACCACCGAGCTGCCGGCCTTCTACAGCGCCAGCAGCGGGCTGAGCCTGGCCCACGCCGTCAACAGCCCCGAGGAGGCGGCCGCGGCTTGGGAGGCCCACCGCCGGTTCGGCGGCGGCAGCGGCATGGTCCTGGCGGTGCCGCCGCCTGCCGAGCACCGGCTGGATGTCGGCTATGTCGAGGCCGCCATCGCCCGCGCCCTGGCCAAAGCCGACGCCGCCGGCGTGCGCGGCGCGGCAGTAACGCCGTTCCTGCTCTCGGCGATGGCGGAGGAAACCTCGGGCGAAAGCGTCGAAACCAATGTCGCGCTGCTCACTAACAACACAAAGGTCGCGGCCCAGGTCGCCCGCGCCCTGTCACAGAAACGGAGCAATTCATGACCCAACGCACACGCGGGCGCCGGGTCGCCCGCCGGCCTCGCACCGGCCTCTGGCTGGTCCTCGGCGGCCTCGGCGCCGCCGCCGCCCTGATTATCGCCCTGGTCCTGGTGTTCGGCGGCAATAATCCGACTTCGACGGCCTCGAACCTCAACGGCATTCCCGCCGACGCCGCCGACGCGCCGCAGATCGGCGAGCAGTTCCCCGACACCGGACGCGAGCACATCGCCCAGACCGAGCGCGTGGCCTACAGCACCAACCCGCCGACCTCCGGCAACCACTGGGGCAATCCGGCGCCCTGGAATGTCTACGCCGACACCCCGCCCGCCGACGAGGCCTTGGTCCACAACCTTGAGCACGGCGGCATCATCATCAGCTTCAGCAAGGAGCTGGTCTCCGCCGATGAGCTGACCCAGCTGCAAGACGTGTATCGCGAGCTGGCGGCGAAGAACAAACGCATCATCCTGACCAGCCGGCCAGCGATGACGAACAAGGTGACGCTGACCGCCTGGACCTACCGGCTGCAGCTGGACAGCGTGGACCTCGATCAGATCCGGGCCTTCTACAACGGCCATATCGCCCGCGGGCCCGAGTGCCAGCAGGGCCTGTGCCCAGAATAATGGGCCCCCGTTTCGCACCGCGGCTCGGCGCCGCCCTCCTGATCGCCGGCTTGCTG
>DASWWB010001247.1:0-2375 GCA_036406115.1 Herpetosiphonaceae bacterium | reverse complement strand
CGTGGGCGCCGGCGTGCGCGAGGGCAGCGGCGTGTTGGTCGGGCCTTCGGTGGCGGTCGGCAGCGCGGTCGGCGTGGTGCCGGCCGGGCTGGTCGCCTCCGGGGCGGCGGTGGGCGACGCGAGCTGGGCGACCTGGCTCGGCGTGGGCTGGGACTCGGCCTGTCCACCGCAGCCCGCCAGGGCGACCAGCGCCGCCGCTGCAATCAATCGACGCATAAAACTCCTCGTTCGGCTGGCCTGCCAGGCAGGCCGCCGCTAGATAGCCTCAAGCTTGGCGAAGGCGGCCAGCAGCTTCTTGACGCCTTTGCCGGGAAACGCGACAGTCACTTCCTCGTCGTCGCCGACCACCGCGCTGCTGATCACCACGCCGTCGCCGAACATGGCGTGGCGGACCTTCTGGCCGGCGGAGAAGCGGGCCTCGGTCGCCGGGCGCGGCGGGCGCTCGCGCTTGGCCGGCGTCCCGCCGGATTGCAGGCTGCTCCAGCTGAGCTGCTGGCCCTGGCCGCGCTGCGGGCCGCGGCCGGCGTTCCGGTTGAAAATCGGCGGGTGGCTGGGCGCGACCGCCTTCACCTCGCGCGAGACATTGCGCTGCACCAGCTCATCGGGGATGTCGGCCAGGAAGCGCGAGGGCGAGTTGGCGTCGGTGCGGCCCCACATCGTGCGGCGGAAGGCGTAGAGCAGGTACAGCCGCTCCTTGGCGCGGGTGGCGCCCACGTACAGCAGGCGGCGCTCCTCCTCCAGGCTGTCCTGCTCGTTGAGCGAGCGCGAGTGCGGCAGCAGCCCCTCCTCCAATCCGACCAGGAAGACGACGGGATATTCGAGGCCCTTGGCCTGGTGCAGCGTGATCAGCGTCACGCCCGGCTCGCGCTCGCGGGACGAATCCAGCGTGTCGACATCCGCCACCAGCGCCACCTCCTCCAGGAAGGTCGCCAGCTGCTGGTCGACGGGCAGGCCGACATACTCGACGGCCACGTTGTGCAGCTCCTGGACGTTCTCCCAGCGCGTCTCGCCCTCCTCGTGGCCGTGCTCGGCGGCCAGGGCCTCTTTGTAGTTGAGGCGGTCGAGCAGCGTGTGCAGCAGCTCGTGGAGCATCACATCGTGGCGCTGGTCGCGCAGGCTTTCGATCAGCTTGACGAAGGCCGCGAGCGTGTTGCGGGCGCGGGCGGCGAAGGGCGCCTTGATCTCCTCGTCCTCGACCAGCAGATGCAGCGCCGCATACAGCGTCACATCCATCTCGCGCGCCCAGCCGAGCGCGTCGTTCTGGGTTTTGTCGCCGATGCCGCGGCCGGGCGTGTTGATGATCCGCAGCAGGCTCACTTCGTCGTCAGGGTTGTGGATAACCCGCAGATAGGCCAGGATGTCCTTGATCTCTTTGCGCTCGTAGAAGCGGGTGCCGCCGACGAGCTTGTAGCGGATGGCGCGGCTGATCAGCGCCTCCTCCAAGGAGCGCGACTGGGCGTTGGTGCGGTACATCACGGCGAAATCGTCGAGGCTGTGGCCCTGGCTCGCCTGGAGGCGCTGAATCTCGTCGGCGGTCCAGCGCGCCTCCTCGTCGCCATCGTAGGCCTCGACGATCCGCGCCTGGATGCCCTCGGTGCGCTCGGACCAGATCTTGGTCGTGTGGCGGCGCTCGGTGGCGGCGTCGATCACCGCCTGGGCCACGTCGAGGATCGGCTGGGTCGAGCGGTAGTTCTGCTCCAGCGGGATGATCTGCACGTCGGGATGCGACTCCTCGAACTCGCGCACGTTGGCCAGGCGGGCGCCGCGCCAGGCGTAGATCGACTGCTGGATATCGCCGATCAGGAAATAGTTGTTGTACTTCGACCCCACCTGGTTGATCAGCGCGTACTGGACCCGGTTGGTGTCCTGCACCTCGTCGACCATCACATGGACGTAGCGCTCCTGGTAGCGGCTCAGCACCGCCGGGTTCAGCTCGAACATCTGGACCGTCTTGAGCAGCAGATCGTCGAAGTCGAGGGCGTTGTTGGTGCGCAGCTTCTTCTCGTACTGCTCGTAGCAGCGGGTGACAATCTCATCGTAGTAAGAATTGGCGTACTGGGCGTACTCGGCGGGCGTCAGCATCTCGTTTTTGGCCGAGGAGATGCGGCCGTGGATGGTGCGGGGCGGGTACTGCTTCTCGTCGAGGTCCATGTCCTTGAGGATCTGGCGCATCAGGCGCAGCTGATCGTCGGAGTCATAGACCACGAAATCGCGCGAGCGGCCCAGGTTTTCGATGTCGCGGCGCAGCCAGCGGGCGCAGATCGAGTGGAAGGTGCCCATCATCACATCGCGGGCGTAGGTGTCGCCCAGCAGGGCGCCGAGGCGCTCGCGCATCTCGCGGGCGGCCTTGTTGGTGAAGGTCACCGCCAGAATGT
>DASWWB010001246.1:0-1557 GCA_036406115.1 Herpetosiphonaceae bacterium | reverse complement strand
GGTCGGAGCCGCCGCCCGCCCCCCGTCCCGGGCGCACGCAGCATCCGTTCGGCGGAGCTCCCGCTTAAGGCCGCAGCCCGATGTAGGGCGGGGTCGCCGGGGGTTTGGCCTGTGATGGGTGACACATTTGGCCTGTGATGGGTGACAGTTAAAATTGAGGGGAGGGTTTAAGGGAGGGGGCTTGGCTCCCTCCCTTATCGGGTTGGGTGGATGAGCTGAGAAGCCTGCGTACTCTGACGGCGCGGATGGCGGTGGTATCGTTGGCGTGAAGTTCGCCGAGCAGATGAGGACCGAAGTGAACGCTGACCACGCCCGGGCGTTCGAGCCGGAGGGCGAGGAGTTGTCGGCCGAAAGCCTGGCCGATGAGCCGAGCGCGGCCAGCCCAGCGGATCCGTCCGCGTGGATCGGCGGTCTTCAGGATCCAGTCCGGCGGATAGCGCCAGGGCAGGATCGCCGGGCGGAGGGGGCTGGGCCGGTAGAGGGCGGCCGGCAACTGCATGCCCAGGGCCTGATGAGGGCGATCATGGTTGTAATGTCGTCGCCACCGCTCGAAACGGCGTTGTTGGGCTGGCAGGCTCGCGGCCGCCGGCCGGGCGGTCTGCTGCTGGAGCACCCGGTGCATCTGCTCGTGCGCCGCGTTGTCCTGGGGACAAGCCGGCCGGCCATAGTGCACCGCGATGCCCAGCCGGACCCAGCCCGCGGTGAGCGTGCTCCAGCCGTACGGGCCGTAGCCGCCGAAGGGCGGGCCGTTGTCGACCTGGATGGCACGCGGCAGGCCGTAGCGGCGAAACAGCCGGTGCATCACCGGCGCCACCGCCTGCTCGGTCGTGCGCTCCATATGGCGCACCAGCAGGACGTAGCGGGTGGCCAGATCGCGGACGGTCAGGGCGCAAATGCGCCGGCCGTCGGCCGTGCGGAACCAGCCCTTGAAATCGGCCGTCCAAACCGCGTTGGGCGCCACGGCGCGGGCCGGGAGCAGGCGGACCACGGGCCCGGCGGGCGCACGACGGCGCCGCCGGCGGGTGAGTCCCGCCGCGGCCAACCAACGCCCAATGGTGCGAGTCGCCGGCCAAGGGCCCAGCGGATACACGCGCTGGAGCTGCCACCGCAGCTGTCCGGCTCCGGCGAACCGGTAACGGCGGCGCAACCGGAGCACCCGCCGCTGCCAGCGTGCGCTCAGTCGTGCCGCCCGTTCGGTGCGATGCGCTCGGTCCGTCCTCGGCGGGTCGCCGCGGAGCGCCCGCCGCCACCACTCGTAGCCACATTGCCGGCTGATCCCAAATCGCCGGCACAACGCCGCCATGCTCTGCCGGTTGTCCCACCGCGCCGCCACAAACTGACGCCGCGCCTGCTTCTGATCGGTTGTCTTCCAAGGCATCCACCATGGAAACTGTCACCCATCACAGGCCAAATGTGTCACCCATCAGAGGCCATATGCCCGGCGACCCCGCCCTACAATGATCCGCCTCCGGCCTTCGCGTGACACGCTCGGCCGCCTTCCGCACTTGCGCGCATTTCCGCCCTCTGCCGTAACCGAGGCGCGCCCACGGCCTCCCT
>DASWWB010001245.1:0-3224 GCA_036406115.1 Herpetosiphonaceae bacterium | reverse complement strand
CAGCTACTTCGCCTTCACGGCCACGCCCAAAAACAAAACCTTGGAGATCTTCGGTGCGCCAGATCCCCAGCCGGACGGCCGCGTGCGCCACCGCCCGTTCCACAGCTACACCATGAAACAGGCAATCGAGGAGGGCTTTATCCTAGACGTGCTGCGGAGCTACACCCCGGTCGCCAGCTACTATCGCCTCATCAAAACCATCGAAGGCGACCCGGCGTTTGACACCAAGCGGGCGCAGAAAAAGCTGCGCCAGTATGTCGAGAGCCACGACCACGCCATCCGGCTCAAAGCCGAGATTATGATCGACCACTTCCACGAACAGGTCATCGCGCTGAACAAAATTGGCGGCGCGGCGCGGGCCATGGTCGTCACCAACGGCATCGCCCGGGCGATCCAGTACTTCCAGGCCTTTAATGCCTATCTGGAGGAGCGCAAAAGCCCCTACCGGGCAATCGTGGCCTTTTCCGGCGAGCAGCAAATCGGCGGCCAGGCGGTCACCGAGGCGACGCTCAACGGCTTCCCGTCCAACCAGATCGCCGACAAAATTCAAGAGGCCCCCTATCGGTTCCTGATCTGCGCCGACAAATTCCAGACCGGCTACGATGAGCCGCTGCTGCACACGATGTATGTGGACAAAACCCTAGCCGGCATCAAGGCCGTGCAGACGCTCTCGCGGCTCAATCGCGCCCATCCCAAGAAGCATGATGTCTTCGTGCTCGATTTTATGAACGATGTCGCGCTGATCGAGCACGCGTTCGCCGACTACTACCGCACCACCATCCTGAGCGACGAGACCGACCCCAACAAGCTGCATGACCTCAAGGGCGAGCTGGACAGCGCCGACGTGTATACCGAGACGGAGGTTGACGAGGTGGTGAGCCGCTATCTGAGCGGCGCCCAGCGCGACCGGCTGGATCCGATTTTGGACGCCTGCGTCGCCATGTACCAGCAGCTCGACGAGGATGGGCAGGTGGCGTTCAAAGGCACGGCCAAGGCCTTTCTGCGCACCTACGGTTTTCTCGCACAGGTGCTGCCCTACACCAACGCCAGCTGGGAGAAGCTCTCGATCTTCCTGAGCTTCTTGGTGCCAAAGCTCCCGGCGCCCGTCGAAGAAGATCTGTCACGGGGCATCCTGGAAACGATCGACATGGAGAGCTACCGGGTCGAGAAGCAGGCGGTCGTGCGCGTACAGCTTCCCGACCAGGATGCGGAGCTGGACCCGCTGCCGACTGCAGGCGGCGGCCATGCGCCGGAGCCGGAGCTGGATCAGCTCTCCAATATCATCCGGACCTTCAACGATCTGTTTGGCAACATCACCTGGACCGACGGCGATCGGTTGCGGCAGCTGGTGACGGTGGAGATCCCGGCCCGCGTTGCCGCCGATCCCGCCTATCAAAACGCCCGCAAAAACTCGGATAAGCAGAACGCGCGGATCGAGCATGACAAAGCGCTCCAGCGCGTGATGACCTCACTGATCAAAGACCATACGGAGCTGTTTAAGCAATTTATGGATAACGAGTCGTTCCGCCGCTGGATTACCGATACCGTGTTTGGTCTGACCTATACGGGCTAAGTGTGCGGGTATAGCAAGACGAATGATCGTGATGGCAGGAGTGTTGTTGGGCAGCAATGCTCCCACATGGAAGCGTCCACATAATCAGCGCTCGGCACGTATGCCAGATTCGGGTATACTGAGGCCCACATTCAGCACGAAGGACACGTATGGCCTATCTTATCTGGCAAATCGAAGCCCGCACCGTACTCCAGGACCAGATCACCCACGCAGCTGAGGCGTTTCGCCTCCGTATGGGCACGCCGGCAACCCATCTGGTCGTCCATCACGCCGACCACGAGAAGTTCACCAACATAACAAATCTGCGTCAGGTCGTCACCGAATCGAGCGCAGCCACCGGAACCGTCAGTCCTGGGATGTTTTGGATTGGCACCCCTGTCTAAGTTGCACAGTGCGCAGAGGGAGCGCTGAGGATGACCGGGATCATCATCGCACTGCTCATGATTGGCGGCAGTATCGCCGGCATCGTCTGGTGGCAGACGCAGCGCCCGCGACCGGCACTGCCGCCGGTCGTGCCGCCGCCACCCGCCAGTGCTGCTCCCCCCATCAGCGCGCCACCGCCCGTCCCTGACGCCGCCGATCCCCGCCGGATCGCCGCCGAGCAGACCCTGGCCCGGCTCCAGGCCGCCACCACGGCCCTGTTTGGGTCCGAGTACCTGGCCGCCTCGCAGGTCACCGCCTGGCAGCAGGCGCATCCCCAGACGCTGGCCCAGGCCACCGAGCGCAGCTGGCTGGACTGGCTGTCGCCAGAGCTACGCCCCGTCGCCGAGCAGTATTGCCAGCCGCTGCGCACCCTCCCCCAGGCCATCGCCGACCACAATGCGGCGGTCATGCGCGAGCGCCTGCACGAGGACGCGGCGGCCTTTGATCGGGTGGAGCGCTTTCCCCTGACGCCGCGCCAGCGCGAGGCGATCGTCACGGATCAGGACACGACCCTTGTCATCGCCGGCGCCGGCACCGGTAAGACCTCCACCATTGTCGGCAAAGTGGACTACCTGATCCGCCGGCAGCTCGCGGCCCCCGACGAGATCCTGGTCCTCGCCTATGGCAAGAAGGCCCAGGAGGAGTTGCAGGAGCGGCTCCGGGCGCTCGGCCATGGCCAAGGTGTCACCATCAGCACCTTTCACGCGCTGGGGCTGAAGATCATCCGCCAGGCCCAGCAGCGCCCCATTCGGACCACCCCGCTGACCGAGGATGCGGCCCGCCATCGCTTTCTCCAGGATATTGTGACGGAGTCGTGGAGTGATCCCGTCCTCCAGCCCATCCTGCGCGATTTCTTCAGCACCATGCTGGAGGCGGAATCCCCAGACGCCCAGCAGAAGCACCGCACGATCACCGGTGAGGTGCTGCGGAGCGGCGAGGAGGTTCAGATTGCCACCTGGCTCACCCTCCATGGTATTCGCTGGGCCTATGAGCGCCCCTATCCCATCGATACCACCACCGCAGGCCGACGCCAGTATCTGCCGGACTTCTATCTGCCGGACTACGATCTGTATCTGGAGCACTTCGGCATCGATCGCCAGGGCCGCACCCGCGCCGACATTGATGCGCGCCAGTATCAGGCGGATATGGC
Organism: Herpetosiphonaceae bacterium; assembly: GCA_036406115.1. Taxonomy (GTDB): domain Bacteria; phylum Chloroflexota; class Chloroflexia; order Chloroflexales; family Herpetosiphonaceae; genus DASWWB01. Next base: position 78 of record DASWWB010001245.1, on the reverse strand, counting down.
CTGGAAGCGCGAGCTGCACCGCACCCACGGCACGCGCCTGCTGGAGACCTTCAGCTATATGACCACCGAGGGCGGCCT
>DASWWB010001244.1:0-16052 GCA_036406115.1 Herpetosiphonaceae bacterium | reverse complement strand
CGGCCCCCGTCGCGCGAGCGCGAGCGGTTGTCGCGGCCGTCGCGGCCATCGCGGCCGTCGCGCGAGCGGGTCATGCCGCCGCTGCGGGAAGACTGGCGGGTCAGCATCTGCGAGGCGGCGTCGGAGCGCTCGGGCCGGCCGGTCGTGACCACGAGCTGGCCGTCCGCGTCCTTGGTGCGCTGCTCGGCGGTCGGCTCCTCGCCGCGCAGGATGGAGTCGACTGCCGACGCGACATCCTGGTAGACCGCGACCTCGTCCCAGCTCTGGATCTCGACCAGCACATCGAAGGTCGGCGGCGCCTTGCGCTCCAGGACTGTCTTCTGGGTGCCGCGGCGGCGGGCTTCCTCGTCGCCGAGGGTCACGGCCTGGATGCCGCCGATCAGATCAGAGAGCGTCGGATTGAGCATCAGGTTCTCAAGCGTGTTGCCGTGGGCGGTGCCGACCAGCTGCACGCCGCGCTCGGCGATCGTGCGGGCGGCGGCGGCCTCCAGCTCGGTGCCGATCTCATCGATCACGATCACCTCGGGCATGTGGTTCTCGACCGCCTCGATCATCACATTGTGCTGCTCGGCGGGCCGGGCGACCTGCATGCGGCGGGCGCGGCCGATGCCGGGATGCGGGATATCGCCGTCGCCGGCGATCTCGTTGGATGTGTCGACGATCACCACGCGCTTGCGGATATCATCGGCGAGCACGCGGGCAACCTCGCGCAGCATCGTCGTCTTGCCGGTGCCGGGCTTGCCGAGGATCAGGACCGACTTGCCGTCCTCGATCAGGTCGCGGATGATCTCGATCGTGCCGTAGACAGCGCGGCCGATGCGGCAGGTGAGGCCGATCACCGCGCCGGCGCGGTTGCGGATGGCCGAGATGCGGTGCAGCGTGCGGGTGATGCCGGCGCGGTTGTCCTCGCCGAACTGGCCGATGCGCTCGGTCACATATGCCAGGTCATCGCCGGTCACCTCCAGGTCGCTCAGGAACTGCTCCTCGTTGCCGCGGAAGCGGGCCTCGGGCAGGCGGCCGAGATCCAGGACAATCTCGATCAGCCGGTCCTTGTTATCGCTATCCGACAGGGGCTGCGAGAGACGCGGCGGCAGGGTCGCCAGCAACACGTCAATGTTATGGGTAATTTCGCGTCGATCTAGCATACGTTCTCATCCTCGTGGCGCGGGCTCGGCGCCCGGGCCGCTAGCAATAGGAGCACCTGGTGTGACCAGCGCCGCCGGGTGCAGCGACGATGTGACCGAAGGCCGGACTACCTCCAGCCCGCCCTCCAAAACGGGGCGGAGGAGCGGCTTCCGCAGCGGAACCACGGTACTTTTGACAAGCAATAATTGGTCCCCGAGGCACTCGAAGCCAATCTCACTGAGATCGCTGCCCAGCTCGCTGTGATACTCGGGCAGCAGCACGTAGACGGCGCCCTGGTGCGAGGCGGAGAGCTGGGACAGGCCGAAGCGCAGGACTGACGACGCCATGTTGCGCTCCTCGGGATCGATCAGCAGGGTGAAGACCGCCGCGCTGGCGCCCTGCCAGAGGTGGAGCGCGGCGCGCAGCACATCGTCGCGGCCGTCGCGGCCGAGCACCCAGGAGCGCTGGCGGACCCCGGTGGCGCGCGAGCGGACCACCGGCAGCTGCCAGGAGCGCGAGTTGCGCATCTCGGCCCGCTGCACGATCGTAGGCGTGATCGACTCGTAAAGCCGCTGGATCGCGTGCGGGTCGCGGCGCTGCTGGGGCCGAAGCGCGATCAGGGCGCTGCCCTCCGCGACCTCCGGCGTCAGCGCCCGCCAGACCTGGCGATGGGCGTAGGGCTGGAACCCCAGCTGGCGGAACACCTCCAGCACCTCGCTGTTGGACGGCAGCGGCGCGTAGATCCGCTCGATGGCGCGCGCGCCCAGGCGGCTGATGCACTCCTGCAACAGCCGGTACCAGAGATCGGGATCGGTGGGCTGGCGCTGGTCGCGGCGGAGAGGCTGGGCGGCCAGGTAGACAAGATCGGCTTCGGGCGTGAAGGGACGGCAGCGGCTTTGGAGATAGCCGCGCAGCCCGCGATCGCGGTAGACAAGCGTCTGGATGTCGCTGCTGAGCGGCAGCGAGCAGCGCGTGGCGAAGAGGAGGGGTCGGTGCGCGCGCGCCAGTGTCAATTCATTGAAAAGAGCGATGCGGGAGTACGGGCGGTGCCGCAGCTCCGGCAGGTCGGTCAGCCGAATCGGTCGGATCAAATACACACTCCAGCGCTGGCGGCGGCCCGCTGGCGGTTCCCGGGAGCGTTACAGCTCCAGAAACAGGCGATGAAAGCGAGCGTCGTCGGTGAGTTCCGGGTGAAAGGCCGTGGCTAGCAGGCGCTCCTGGCGGGCGGCGACAATCCGGCCGTCGGGGAGGGTCGCCAGCGGCTCCACGCCGGCGCCGACGCGATCGATCTGCGGGGCGCGGATGAACACGGCGTGGAAAGGCTGCTCGCCCAGGATGGGAACATCAAGCTCGGCTTCAAAGCTATCCAGTTGGCGGCCAAAGGCATTGCGACGGGCGGTGATATCCATCAGCCCCAGGGCCGGCTGGCCCTCGCGGCGCCCCTCGGCGATCTCGGTGGCCAGCAAGATCATGCCGGCGCAAGTGCCCCAGATGGGCATGCCGCCGCGGCCACGCTCGACGAGCGGCTCCAGGAGCCGGTAGGTTTCCAACAGTTTGCCGATGGTGGTGCTCTCGCCACCAGGGATGATCAGGCGGTCGACGGCGGCCAGCTGCTGGGGCAGCCGCACCTGGGTCGTCTCCGCGCCGAGGGCGCGCAGGATGGTTTCATGTTCGACGAACGCGCCTTGCAGGGCCAACACACCAACATTCATGGGCCTATCCTCGGCGCCGGATTGGGCGGCAATCCCGGCGCGCTACCAGCATGATATCACCAGCGCCGGGGCCAGACAAGGCCCCGGCGCTGAAGCGAGACTGAGACCAAAGGCCGACGGCTACCAGCCGCGCTGGGCCAGCAGCTCGTTCTCCGGAATGGCGCTGATCTCGATCCCAACCATCGCCTCGCCCAGGTTGCGGCTGACATCGGCCAGGATCTTGGCGTCGCGGAAGTGAGTGGTGGCCTCGACGATCGCCTTGGCCCGCTTCTCCGGGTTGCCGGATTTGAAGATGCCCGAGCCGACGAAGACGCCGTCGACGCCGATCTGCATCATCAGAGCCGCGTCGGCGGGCGTGGCGATGCCGCCGGCGGCGAAGTTGACGACCGGCAGCTTGCCGCTCTCGGCGACCTGCTTGACCAGCTCGTAGGGCGCCTGGAGGTTCTTGGCGGCCACGAACAGCTCGTCCTCGCTCAGGTTTTGCAGGCGGCGGATCTCGCCCAGGACCGAGCGGGCGTGGCGCACGGCCTCGACCACGTTGCCGGTGCCGGCCTCGCCCTTGGTGCGGATCATCGCGGCGCCCTCGGTGATGCGGCGCAGCGCCTCGCCCAGGTTGCGGCAGCCGCAGACGAACGGCACTTTGAAGGCGTGCTTGTTGGTGTGGTGCTCCTCGTCGGCCGGGGTCAGGACTTCGCTCTCATCGATGTAATCAACCCCCAGCGCCTCCAGGATCTGGGCCTCGACGAAGTGGCCGATGCGCGCCTTGGCCATCACGGGGATGGTCACGGCCTTGATGATGCCCTCGATCATGTCCGGGTCGCTCATGCGGGCCACGCCGCCGTGCTTGCGGATATCGGCGGGCACGCGCTCCAGCGCCATCACCGCGACCGCGCCGGCCTCCTCGGCGATCTTGGCCTGCTCCGGGGTCACCACGTCCATGATCACGCCGCCCTTGAGCATCTGGGCCAGGCCGACTTTGGTCTTGAAGGTTGATGTTTCCATTCGATTGTGTCCTTTTGCGTGGTTGTCCATTCAGCTACGGCCCTATTGTACCACCAGACATCCAGGACATCGGAGAGACAATCCCCCGGGCCGCAGGAGACAATCAGCCCACCCACGCCATGGATTGACAATCGCCCCGAAGGCACCTATACTCGCGTCACAGCCAATGACACACTGTGTGTCCCGCAGAGGCACGCGATCGCGCCGCGTCCGCGAGCGCCAGCAGGCGCGGCTTTGGTTTGCTGGCTGTCGTCGCGCCCAACCAACCGCAAAGGAGGACTCCATGGCTCGCTATCATTTCCTGCTCCGGATCCGCTCGCGCCTCGGCTGGCGGCTACTGCTCGCGCTCGTTGTCGCCGCCGCCGGCTGGCTCATCCTGCCTGGCGGCGCCCGGCTGCTCGCCTTCGCCTTCGCGGCGCCGCCGGATCCCGCGCCGATCGCCATCAGCGGCCAGCTGTACGCGCTTGGCGCGCTCGGCCAAACCCAAACCTACACCCACACGGTCACCAATAACACGGCGCTGCCGCAGAATCTGGCTCTAACCGCCAGCTCGCACCGCAGCTGGGCCGTTTCGGTGTCGCCGACCGCCTTGCAGCTCGGCCCCGGCGCCAGCGGCACCGCGATTGTCCGGCTCACCGCGCCGGCTAACGCATTGCCAGGCACGCTCGATGTCGCCACGCTCCAGGCCGCGGCGGGGCCGCTGCGGGCCACCACCAAGGACTCGCTGCTGGTGCGCACCGGCCGCCAGCTCGCCATCCCGCCCGCCGAGTACGGCCAGATGATCAAGGGCAAGCGGGTCTATCAGCTGAACGCCCGCCCGGCGGTGACCCAATTCCGGGACGGGGTCAGCACGCCGACCTGGGGCTACAACGATCAGACATTCCTCGGCCCGACCTTGGTGATGACAAAGAGCGAACAGGTCCTGATGCGCGTGACCAACGAGCTCACCGAAACCACGACGGTCCACTGGCACGGCTTGCACCTGCCCGGCCAAACCGACGGCGGCCCGCACCAGGAGATCGCGATCGGCGAGACCTGGCGGCCGACGTTCCCGATCATCAACGAGGCGGAGACGGCCTGGTACCATCCCCATCCGCACGGTCACCACGACAGCACGGCGGAAACGGCGCTCCAGGTCTATCGCGGCCTCGCCGGCTTCCTGCTGGTGCGCGACGCCAACAGCGAGGCGCTGAATCTGCCCAAAACCTACGGCGTCGATGATTTCCCGATTGTGATCCAGGACCGCAAATTCACCGCGAGCGGCGCCTTCGACGAGAGCAAGGACGAGGTCGGCATCCGCAACGGCGACACGTTCCTGGTCAACGGCACGCTGGCCGGGAGCCTCGACGCGCCGGCGCAGCTGGTCCGCTTCCGCGTGCTCAACGGCGCCAACCACCGCTTTCTCAATTTCGGCTTCTCCGATAACCGCCCGTTCTACCAAATCGCCAGCGACAACGGGCTGCTCAACGCCCCGGTCCAGCGCACCCGCTTCCACATGGGGCCGGGCGAGCGGATTGAGATCGCGGTCGATCTGAGCGACATCCAGGGCCGCGCCGTGCATGCGGTGGCCTACGACGCCGAGCTGGGCGACTACCTGGTGCCGGAGTACATCGCCGACGACTTCGACCGCTCGAATTTCATCCTCTTCTCGATCAACGTCACCGCGCCGACCGCCAATCCGGTGCGAAGCGTCCCGGGCACGCTGAACCACATCACCCGCTACACGACCGAGAACGCCGTGACCACCCGCGTCCTGCGGCTGACGCTGCCGCCGGCGATCAACAATCAGCTTTTCGATATGGAGGTGATCAACATCACCAGCACGCTGGACACCCAGGAGATGTGGTCGATCGTCAACCAATCGAACGACCCGCATCCGTTCCATATCCACGACAGCCCGTTCCAGGTCGTCCGCAAATTCGACGCCCAAGGCCAGGAAATCCCGATCCCGGCCTACGAGCAGGGCTGGAAAGACACGATCATCGTGCGCCAGGGCGAGCGCGTCGATGTCATCAAGGATTTCGCCGGCTACGCCGACGCGCATGGTCCGTTTATGTATCACTGCCATATCTTGGAGCACGAGGGGGAGGGCATGATGGGACAGTTTGTCATCGTGGAGCCGCGGCTGACCTATCTGCCGCTGCTGAGAAAACCGTAACGCCGCTGACGCCCGCGCCGGCGGCACGGCCTTGCGGCCGCCGGCGCAGGGACAATCCGAACTGAATCGCGTTCACGGCTAGAGCTGCGGCTCAGCCAGCGGATCGCCGCCCCGGGCGCGGCGCAGCGCCAGCAGCTCCTCGGCGTCGCGGCGCCCGAGGCGGCGGATCGCGCCGAGCTGATGGGCGTTGATGAGGATCTTGGCGGTTTGCTCGATCAGCTCAGTGCGATGGAACGCCTCCAGCAGGGTGGCGCCGACCGCCAGCGTGCCGTGGTGGGCCAGCACCAGCGCGTCGTGGTGGGCGATGACCGGGGCGACGGCGGCGCCGAGGGCCGGCGTGCCCGTCATGGCGTAGGGCACGGTGGGAATCTTGCCCAGCGTCAGCAGAATCTCGGGCAGCACCGGCGGGTGGAGCGCCACGCCGGCCACGGTGCAGGCGATGGCTAGCGGCGGGTGGGCGTGGACGGCGGCCCGGACATCGGGGCGCTCGCGGTAGACCGTCAGGTGCAGCAGCAGCTCGCTGGAGGCGCTGGCGGCCCCGGCGTCGCGCGGGCGGCCCTCGCGATCGACCACCAGCAGCTGCTCGGGGGCCAGGAAGCCTTTGCAGACGCCGGCCGGCGTCGTCAGCAGCCATTGATCGTCCAGCAGAATCGAAAAGTTGCCATCCCAGGCCGGAATCCAGCCGCGCTCGTAGAGCAGCCGGCCGACCAGCACCATCTGGTCGCGGGCGGTTGATTCATCCATGGCGCATCGTCCTCATGTGTCGCAAAGCGGCCGGCGCCATGATAGCATAGCGGCCAGCGGCGGCGCCCGCTCACCCGCCGGGCACGAAAGTACCAGTGGCGAATAGGACAAGATAGCTAGGCGCGGCCCACGCGCAAGCGCTCGATCAGACGTTATACTTGTTAAAACCCGTATGATCGAATCCGCATAGGTTTTGTCGAGGAGCTTGCGATGCATCGCTTCGAACGCCGACTCCCAATCGATCTCACTCCCTACCCGGACCCCGGGGTCGAAGCCGCGCGCTCCGGCCCGCCGCTCAGCCAAGGCGTCATCCTGACCCTGGTCAACACCGTGGGCGGCGAACACCTCAGCGAAGAAACCCAAGACATCCTCGACAGCGTCGAGCCGGAGGTCTGGTACCTCGGCCAAACGCTGGAAAGCGTGATCAACGAGCTCGAGGAGCAGGACCCCAGCCTGCCCTACGGCATCGGTAAGAACATCTACTACACCCTGCGCGCCCAATTCGTGGCCCTGGGCATCAACTCCCCGACCGACGTGATCAACACGCTGCCGCTCGTCTGGTCGCTCGTCACCCGCGGCGACAGCGGCGAGTGGCGCAACCAGGTGCCGGAGCCCGGCCATGGCCGCCTTGAGCTGGATCAGCCCTATCACTGCGGCTTTGAATCCGGCGCGCTCCACGGGGCGATGGAGGCATTCGGCGCTTACGATGTCCTGATCGACCACTCGCAATGCGTGCGCCAAGGCGCGCCGTTCTGCGTGCTGGACGTGACCTGGAAAGAGGCCTAACCGGACCTGCGCCATGTTCGCGCAGATAGCAGGATTCGTGATCGCGTATGACTGACGACTCGCAGGAGAAATCCAACTTCACCAAGGCCGACCGCAAGCTTTTGCGCTCCATCGGCGCCAATCTGAACCGGATCATCCAAGATAAGCTGATCGGCAGCGACGATGTCGACCGCCGCGACGAGCTTGGGATTCTTGCCAACATGGTCAACCGCGTCGGCAAGGAGCTGTGGAACAGCCGGCGGCGCGACGAGGAGCAGCGCAAGGAGCTGGAGGCGCGGGTGGAGGAGCTTCGCGACTCCCACGACACGCAAGAGCGCCTGATGGCCACCATCAGGGAGCTCTCGACGCCGATCCTGAGCATTTACCGGCATATCGTGCTGCTGCCGATCGTGGGCGGGATCGACAGTCTCCGCTCGCAGCAGATGACCAGCGTGCTGCTTGAGCGGATCCGGGCCGAACGCGCCCGGGTCGTGATCCTCGACATCACCGCCGTGCCGGTGATCGACACCCAGGTCGCCAACGCGCTGCTGCAATCGTCTCAGGCGGCGGGGCTGCTGGGGGCGCGGGTCATCCTGTGCGGCATGACGCCAGACGTCGCGCAGGTGGTGGTGAGCCTGGGCATCGACCTCAACTCGCTGACCCCGGTCAGCGACTTGCAGGCGGCGCTCAATCTGGCGTTGCAGCTGACAGGCAATCGGATAACCAACCGGCCATCTTAATCATTCATCACAGACATTCCCGCAGGGGACGGAGGTTGTTATGACGGTCGATCTTTCTCGGCGTTCGTTTCTGAAAGGCATTCTCGCAGGCGCGGTCGTGGTCGGCTTCGACACCGCCAACCGGCGCTGGGTCACGGCGGCCCAGGCCGAGGGGCTCACCTACAGCCAGTTCCCGGCCTTCGACGGCGTGCTGTACACCGACAGCGCCTCGCGGGCGGCGGCGGCCGACGACTTCGGCCATATCATCCACCGCGAGCCGTTCGCCGTGCTCAAGGCCGGCTCGGTCGACGATATCGTCACGATCGTCAAGCTGGCCCGGCGCTACGGCTTCAAGATCGCCGGCCGCGGCCAGGGCCACTCGACCTACGGCCAGCCCCAGGTCGAGGCGGGCGTGGTGATCGACATGAACGGCCTCAACACCATCCACTCCATCCGCCCCGGCAAGGCCGACGTGGACGCCGGCGTGATCTGGAGCGATCTGATCCGCGGCGCCATCGCCGCCGGCCAGACCCCGCCGGTCCTGACCGACTACATCGAGCTGAGCGTCGGCGGCACCCTGAGCGTCGGCGGGATCGGCGGCACCAGCTACAAGCACGGCGTGCAGGCCGACAATGTGCTTGAACTGACCGTCGTCACCGGCGACGGCAAGGTCGAGGAGTGCTCGCCCAGCAAAAACAAGAAGCTGTTCGACTCGGTCCTGACCGGCCTCGGCCAGTTCGGCATCATCGTCCGCGCCACCGTCAAGCTCATCCCGGCCAAAACCCACGCCCGGGTTTTCCTGCTCTACTACGAGGACATCGCCACCTTCACCGAGGACCAGGTGCGGCTGATCAACGAGGAGCGCTTCGAGTATGTCGAGGGCCAGATGGTGGACAACGGCAGCGGCGGCTGGCGCTACATGCTGGAGGCCGCCAAGTTCTACTCGCCGCCCGCCACGCCCAACAACAACGCCCTGCTCGCCGGCCTGCGCTACACCGCCGGCTCGCAGCAGATCAGCGACGTGACCTACTTCGACTTCGCCAACCGCCTGGCGCCGACGATCCAGTTCCTCAAAGACATCGGCGTCTGGGGCTTCCCGCACCCGTGGAGCGATGTCTTCGTGCCGGGCAACAAGGTCAATAGCTACGTGGGCGGCGTCGTCAGCACCCTGACGGTGGCCGACACCGGCCAGGGCCCGGTCCTGCTCTACCCGTTCAAGACCAGCGCGCTGACCCGCCAGTTCTTCCGCGTGCCGAACCAGCCGATCGCCTTCCTGTTCAGCATCCTGCGGACCTCGCCGCCGGATCCGGCCATCTACAACGCGATGATCGCCTCCAACCGCGAGCTGTACGAGCGCAACCGCGACCTGGGCGGCACGCGCTACGCCATCGGCTGCATCCCCTTCTCGCGCCAGGATTGGATCCGGCACTTCGGCCCGGTCTGGAATGAGTTCGAGAAGGCCAAGCGCAAGTACGATCCCGACAACGTTCTCACGCCGGGCCAGGGCATTTTCTAGCCCGCCGCCCCGCTTGCGCCGCCGGCCGGGAACCCTCTGGGTGCCAGGCCGGCGGCGCTGTTTTAGCCCGCAGCAACGGTTTAAAATCACCCTACGCCAATGGTTTAAAAATGGTATAATCGCGGGGCGCACCACCGTAAAACAGCAACGCATCAGTCGGCGCGGCAACAGGAAAAGAGGAGCATAGTATGGGAGCTGACATCGTTCAGGCGGAGTACGACGCCTTGGACGGGATCGCGGGGCGGCTCAACCGCTCGGCGGAGGTGGCCGACGAACTGCGCGGCACCTTGAGCGGCGCGTTCAAGCCGCTCGAGGGCGGCGGATGGATCGGCGACGCCGCCCAGGCCTTTTTCGGAGAGATGAGGGACGAGGTGTTTCCGGCGGTTCTGCGGCTCAACGAGGCCTTCGCGGCGGCCCAGGAGGCCACGCTGCGGATCTCGCAGATCATCCGCGACGCCGAGGACGAGGCGGCCAACGTGTTCAAGGATTGGCGGATCGACGGCGCGCTGGCAGTGGGCGGCGCAGTCGGCGGAGCCGTCCCGGTCGGCGGCAAAGCCGGGCCGGATCCCCTGGTCACCAGGCTGCACAACCCGGACCGCGACACGCCGAAGGGCCCGTTCATGTACAACCCGACCTACGCCCAGTTCCAGGGCTCGGTCAGCGTCGACGGTTTCTCCCCCGGCGATATCAAGCAGGGGCAGCTCGGCGATTGCTATTTTCTCTCGGCGCTCACCACGGTTTCCATCCAACACCCGGACATCCTCCAGAACGCGATCAAAGACAACGGCGACGGCACCTACACCGTCACCTTCCAACAGAACGGCAAGCCGGTCGAAGTCACTGTCGACAATGACTTCCCGGTGACCCAGGACGCCAAGGGCAACCCGACCAGCAACGCGGCCTATGTCCAGCCGGGCAGCGCGCCGACCGAGCTGTGGCCGATGATCATGGAGAAAGCCTTCGCCACCCACCGCAACGGCAGCTACGCGGTGATCGAGGGCGGCTTCCCCGAGAAGGCGGTCGAGCTGCTGACCGGCCAGAGCGGCTCGCGGCTCAATCTGAGCGCCAGCGACGCGGCGGGCGCGACGGCGCGGCTCCAGACCATCGCCGGCCACCTGTCCAGCGGCGATTATGTCACGGCGGCCAGCCGCGCCATGAAGGCCGGCGAGGACGCCGCCAGCTGGCCGGCCAACATCGTGCCGCTGCACGCCTACACGGTGGACAGCGTCGATGTCAAGGCCGGGACGATCCAGCTGCGCAACCCGTGGGGCGAGGCCTTCACCCCGCCGCCGATCACGCTGGAGCAGTTCAACAACCTGTACCAGTACATGGCGGTCAACAAGGACGGAATCAAGTGATGGCGGCCGTCCGCCGCCGGGGGCGCGCTCGCGGGCGGGCTCCCGGCGGCTGGCGGCGCGGGCTGGGGCTGGCGATCGTCGCCCTGGCCTGCGCCGGCTGCGGCGCCGGCGCCAACCCGCCAATCCCGACCCCGTCCCCGATCCTGGCCACGCCGGCGGCGACCGCCGGCTCTGATGCGGAGCCCACACCCATGACAGAAACCAGCTTCACCCAGATGTTCGAAGTCCGGCAGAGCACAGTGCTGCGCCTCGACAACGGCTGGGCCGTCGGCATCCAGATGGTCTACGAGGGCGAGTACGCCGATGCGGCCGGCCAGAGCCAGCGCGGGCCGCTGGCGCGGCTCAGCCTGCTCGACCCGACGCCCGGCGCCAAAGCCAGCACGGTCACTGTCCACCGCGGCGCGCTCGTCGAGGCCGGCGGCAGCTTCCAGGTGACCGAGATCACGCTCGGCGGCGACAGCGGCAGCCCCGGCAGCAGCCAAAGCACCGTCACCCTCGGCAAGCTGCCCTGAACCAAGCGAGGAGCCCCATGGAACTGACAGTCGCCGCCGCCCAGCTGGATTTGGCGCTGGGCGACCGGGAGGCCAATCTGGAACAGGCGCGCCGGGCTGCCGAACAGGCGGCGGCCGCCGGCGCGCAGCTGCTGATCCTGCCCGAGCTGTGGGGCAGCGGCTACGACCTGGAGCGCGCCGCCGAGCTGGGCGACGCCCTCGGCGAAGGCCTGTTCGCCGAGCTGGCCGGGCTGGCCCGCCGCCACCGGCTGGCGATCTGCGGCTCGCTGCTGGAGCGCCGCGCCGACGGCGTCTACAACACCGCCACGCTGCACGGCCAGGACGGCGCGCTGCTCGGCGCCTACAGCAAAACCCACCTGATCGGACTGATGGACGAGGACCGCTTCTTGCGGCCTGGCGGCGAAGCGCCGGTCATCCCCAGCCCCTGGGGCCCCGCCGCCCAGGCAATCTGCTACGATCTGCGCTTCCCCGAGCTGTTCCGCCGCTACGCCCTGGGCGGCGCCAGGCTCATCCTGCTGCCCGCCGAATGGCCCGAGCGGCGGATCGAACACTGGCGGACCCTCATCCGGGCGCGGGCGATCGAAAACCAGTGCTTCGTCGTGGCCTGCAACCGGGTCGGCTCCGACCGGGCCAACCGCTTCGGCGGCCGCTCGGCGGTCATCGATCCGTGGGGCGCGGCGCTCGCCGAGGCCGGCGACGAGCCCGAACTACTGCTCGCCACGCTCGATTTCGCCCTCGCCGACCAGGCTCGCTCGTTCCTGCCCGTCTTCGCCGACCGGCGGCCCGAGGTGTATGGCAGCCTCGGAGAGTAGGGATCAGGGATCAGGGGTCAGGGGTCAGGCCGAACGACGGGAGATCGGGCGCCGCCCAAAGCGCCCGAGGCCCTGTCGCCGGCCCTGATCCCTGATCCCTGTCCCCTAACCCAGATCTAGCCGTGGCACGGTCGTTGATAGACTCGGATCCGGCGCCGCCCAGGCAGGGCGGCGGATGTGAGGAGGATCCGATGGCAACCCTTAGCGGCAAAAAGATTGCGATTCTGGTGACCGACGGCTTCGAGCAGGTCGAATTGACCGAGCCCAAGGCGGCTTTGGAGCAAGCCGGCGCCGAGACCCATATCATCGCGCCGAAGCCGGGGCAGGTCAAAGGCTGGCAGCACACGGACTGGGGCGACAGCTTCCCGGTCGACGCGGCGCTCGCCCAGGCCAGCGCCGGCGACTACGACGGCCTGCTGCTGCCTGGCGGCGTCATCAACCCCGACAAGCTGCGGGTCGACACCGAGGCGCTCCAGTTCGTCAAGGCCTTCTTCGACGCCGGCAAGCCGGTCGCCGCGATCTGCCACGGCCCCTGGACGCTGATCAACGCCGGCGTCGCCCGCGGCCGGACGCTCACCTCCTATGAGTCGATCAAGCTCGATCTGATCAACGCCGGGGCCAACTGGATCGACCGCGAGGTCGTCACTGACAACGGCTTGGTCACCAGCCGCAAGCCCGACGACATCCCCGCCTTCAACCGCAAGATGATCGAGGAGTTCGCCGAGGGCGTCCACAGCCAGGAGCGCGGCGCCTAAGCCGGCGCGGGCGAATCTCAATGGCGAGATTCGCCCGGCGCCCGATCGGAGGAGCAGCCATGGCCGAGGAATGGGATCTCTGGTACCCGCAAGCCGCCGCGACCGGCCTGCCCTTCGCCCGCGGCCGGCTGGACAGCGCGCCGGTGCTGCTGGTCCACGCCGCCCCGCCGTCGATCACCGTCACGGTGCGCGACGAGGAGGGGACGGTGCTGGCCCACGGCGCCGACCTGGAGCGCACCGCCGACTCGCCGATCATGCGGCTGCGGCGCGACGGGGAGCGGATCAGCCGCGAGGATATCTGGCCGGGCGCCGCCGACTGCGGCACGCCGGTCCTGCTGCCGGGCGGCGAGGTCGGCATCCTGGTCGCTTGGTGGAACAGCGACGACCGGCGCGAGTGGCGCTGGCAGATCGAACTCTACAACCACCGCTAGACAGCGAGCGGGCGCCGGGATCAGCTCCCGGCGCCCGCTCGGCCGATCAGCCTACTGCTGCGGCGTCAGCGCCTCGGCGAAGGCCTTCTGCTCGGCCAGGCCCCAGGTGTAGTGCATCAGCGAGAAGGTGAAGCCGCCGGCCTCCCAGCTCAGGGCGTTGCCGCGGGTCAGCGTGTTCGCCAGCGTGTCGTGGGTGATCGCGATCCCCTCCATCCAAATGCCCTCGTTGCCGCCCACCGTCACCTGCTGGACCGTCGCCGCGCCGACGCCGGAGGTCATGGGCACCGTCCGCGTCGGGTACTGGAGCAGCATCAGCGAGCTTTGGTCCGGCAGGGTGAAGGCCGAGAGCGCGCCCTTGCCGCCGTCGGCCATGTCGGCCTTGACGCGGTAGCCCAGGCTCCAGCCGGCGGGCATGGCCGGCGGCGCGTAGACCGGGGCGCCGATCTGGGCGCTGAGCTGGGCGGGCGTGAGCTGGTTGGCGGCGGCCGACGGCACCTCGACCACCGCGATCGCCTCGGCCTGCGGCACGGGCGTGCCGGCGACGAGCTTCTCGGGAATGGACGGCTCGTTGGTGAAGGTGACCAGGCCGAGCTGGCCGAGAATATTGGTGGCGAACGTGCGAATCGGCGGCAGCGCCAGCAGCGCCACCAGCGCGACGGCGACCGCCAGGCCCATCGACCAGTGGCGGATGGCGCGGGGGCGGGCGGGCGGCCCGGCAGCGCGCCAGGGCTGATCGGCGGCGCGGCGGTAAAAGTCCTGGCGCGGCGTCGGCTGAATCTCGCGGAGCATCGACTCCAGCTCCTGCTCGGTCGGGCGGAAATCATCGGTCGTCATTGCAGTTCCTCCAGGTGCGCGTGCGGCCAGGCGTGTTGCAGGCGCTGCAAACAGCGCCGGATCGTGACCGCGATCGTATTCTCAGGTTTGCCGAAGTGGGCGGCGACGCGCTTGACCTGCCAGCCCAGGATGTAGCGCAGGACCAGCATCTCGCGCTGATCGTCGGGCAGAGCCCGCAGCAGGCTGATCAGCGTGCGGGAGCGCTCGCCGGCCAGCACCGCCGCCTCGACCGGCAGCGGCGCCGAGGGGCCGGGCAGATCGGCGGGGAGCGGCTGGCGGCGCTGGCGGCGGGCCATGTCGATCACCCGGCGGCGGGCGATCGTCAGCACCCAGGCCAGGGCGGCGTCGGCGTCGCCGCGAAAGCGCTGGCGATGGTCCCAGGCGCGGGCGAAGGTTTCGGATGTCACGTCCTCGGCGTCGTCGATCGCGCCGCCGAGCAGCGCGTAGGCGTAGCGGAAGACATGCAGGTGGCACTCCTCGTAGAAGCGGGCGAAATGGGCGGCGCCGGCGAGCGGCGCGTCCTGCGGCGCGAACAGATGGACAAGCGTTTGTTTCAGCATGAAAAAGCCTCACTGAGCACCGGTGCTGCCATAAAAAACGCCGCGCCCGTCAGAATATGACAGGCGCGGCGGAAATTGGTCCGGCGGGACTCAGGCGGCGGCGGCCTCGCGGGCCATGCGGCGCAGCACCCACCACTGGAGCGCGCCCATCAGCGCCACCACGTCGGCCACGCCCAGGACCGCCCAATAGCCCAGCGTCGTCAACGCCAGCGTCCCCGAGGCCACCAGGGCCAGGCTGGCGAGCACCCACAGCGCGTTGCAGATCAGCGGCAGCATCAGCGCCATCTTGCCGGGCGCCCGGCCCGCGGCGAACCACAGCGCCTCGCCGTAGGCGAACAGAAACGCCCCGAGCCCGAGGAACACGCCGGTCGAGCCGAAGCCCAGCAGCGCCGGCAGCTTGGCGGCGGCGGCGGCGCTGACGATCCCGGTCAGGACGCATGAGAGGCCGTCGGCGCGCAGGACGAGGCGGGCGAGCGCGGCGGCGGGGCGTTGGAAAGCGGCGGTGAGTTGCATCGGGAACCTCCTTCAAAAGCTGAAACCTGGGGCCAGGATAGCCTCGAAGGCGCTGCCATGTCAGCACAAACCGCTGCCAAACGCTGCCAATCCGCCCCCTCAGCCGCCGGAAACCCTGCCGAGCGCGCCGTTTTTGAGGCAGCCGGCGAGATCATCGGCCACCAGACGGGCGGCGGCCCGCTGCCAGTTGTAGAGCGTCCGCTCCGGCACCTGGGCCTGGAACCAGTCCATCGCCTGGCGGGCTGCGCCCTCCAACGGCGGCTGGGCGCCGCGCCGGCTGTAGGGCTTGAGCCCGACTACGTAGGGAAAATAGAGCGCGTTGTAGTGGCGCCACTCGCTGGACGAGCCGAAATCGCCCTGGCCTTGCGGCTTGAGCCTGGCGATGCTTTCGGTCAGCAGGGCCTTGAGCGCCGCCGCCCGCTCCAGCAGATTGTCGCCCCCGGCGCCGCCAAGCCGGGCGTCGATGCCGGGCAGCGCGGTCAGGGGATTGATCGTCAGCCGGGGCAGATCGTGGTAGTGGCTGAGCGCCTGGCGGA
>DASWWB010001243.1:0-3250 GCA_036406115.1 Herpetosiphonaceae bacterium | reverse complement strand
AGGGTTCGCATCGGTCAATGGCGGCGCGCAGCTGGTGCAGTTCAGCCTGCAACGGGAGCACCGGCGGCACGGACAGGCGGCCTATGGCCTGGCACGGCGGCTGGAGGAGGTGCGCGGCGCGCTGGTCCCGAGCTGGGATGAGTTTTTCCTGACCCATGCGCTCGATGATTATGTCCGGCTGGAGAAACGGGCCTACATCTTCGAGGCGGCGGGGGAGGCGGCAGCCGGCGGGGCGGCCATCGAGCTGCGGCTGGCGACGGCGGAGGACGCCGCTGCGATCCGGCAACACAGCGGCGATTTTTTCAATCCGCTGGAGGAGACCATCGCCAGCGGCGACATCTACGTGGCCGAGCGTAACGGGGAATGGGCCGGCTTCGGCATCCTCGCCCGCAGCAAACTGGGCCTGCCGGTCGCCAGCGCCGGCATGTTCACGCTGGAGGCGCGGCGGCGGCAGGGGATCGGCGCCGCGATCATCGGCGCGTTGCGGGCGCAGGGCGCGGCGGCCGGGCTGACAGTGATCGCGGGCTGCTGGTACTACAACCACCGCTCGAAGCAAACCTTGGAGCGGGCGGGCATGGCCGCGCGCGGCCGTCTGCTCAGCATCAGCTACTGATGGGTGCGCAAGCGAACTCAGGCGGCCATGGTATCATCGCCCCGATTATTGACTTGAGAGGAGCGAACCATGCATCCACGTGCCCGGCAGCTGATCACGCAGCTCGGCCTTCAACCGCATCCCGAGGGCGGCCACTACCGCGAGATCTGGCGCTCGCCGCTGGCGGTGCGGCCCGGCGCCGGCGAGCCGAAATCCGCCATCACCACCATTTACGTGCTGCTCGCGGCCGGCGAGCAGAGCCGCTGGCACCGCGTGGCCGGCGCCGACGAAATCTGGCACTTCTACGAGGGAGCGCCGCTCGAACTGCATATGCTGGCGCCTGATCTTGTGAGCTACCAGCCGGCGGCGCTGGGCCCGGCCGAAGGCAGCGCGCGGCCGGCGCAGATCGTACCGGCGGATTACTGGCAAGCGGCCCGCTCGACCGGCGACTACACGCTGGCGGGCTGCTCAGTCGGCCCGGGCTTTGAATTCGCCGATTTTGATCTGCTGGCGGATCTCCCGGCCCAAGCCGCCGAGGTAAGACGGCGATTTCCGCTGCTAGCGCCGCTTATTTGAATGTGTGCGTGTAAAAACCAGAAGCTTGTCGCTATCAATCACTAGGGCGAGGAATTTTGGCGCCGCGGCGATCTCAGAGGCCGTGGCTGTGAGGAGGCACGTGTGACACAATTAAATCCGCTGATTCGCTATCCTTTTTACGGACGCGCGCCGACTCGATTGGAACGGGCGCTGCTCTGGGCCGATTTTAGCGTCATCAAGTGCCTTGTGTGCGGCGACTACGCGCGGATGCACAGCATCACCGCCAATTTCCGCGAATCGTGCCACTGCGCCAAGTGCGGCTCCTTCAACCGCCAGCGCCAGATGGCCTATATGATTCTCCATGCGCTGACCTCGCAGGGGATCACCGGCCTTAGCTCGCTGGCAGACGTGGCGCGCCGGCGCGACCTCAAGATCTATAACACCGAGGCCACCGGCGCGCTGCACAACCGGCTCAAGCGCATGCCCGGCTACCAGTTCAGCCAGTACTACGGCGACGCCTACGAGAGCGGGACGATGGTCGACGGCATCATGCACCAGGATCTGATGCGCCTGTCGTTCGCCGACAACAGCCTGGATCTGGTGCTCTCCTCCGACGTGTTCGAGCACGTCGCCGACCCCTACAAAGCGCACGCCGAGGTCTTCCGCGTGCTGAAGCCCGGCGGCCGGCACCTTTTCACCGCGCCCTTCTTCATCAGCAATTTCTACGACGGCGCCGACCGCGAGCGGGCCGACTTGGTCTACTACTACGATGACGTGCGGGCGGAAATCGGCGCGGACGGCAAGGTCACCCATCACCGACCGCCGATCTTCCACGGCGACCCGGTCAGCATCGATCCGCGCGGCGCGCTCGTGTTCACGATCTTCGGCCTGGAAATGCTGGTCAAGCTGGCCGACATCGGGTTCCTCACCAATATGTTTCTGCTCTACAAGCCGCTCCATGGCATCCTGGGCAACAACGCGATCTTTTTCGAGGCCGTGAAGCTGTAAGCGATCCGCCCCGCGATCCGTGCTAACAACTTCTGAAAACCGCCGCGCTATCCTGGGCTCAGGCCAGCGCGGCGGTTTTCAGTGGCATGGATGGATGGAGGGCGGGGATGGATCACAGCTCGCAAGAACAGACGGCGCGGCGCGAGGCTGCCGAACCCATTCTGGCAGCCCGGCGGGGCATGCTGGCGGCGCTGGCCGCCCGGCCGCGCATGCTGCGGCTCGCGGCGCTCGGCGCCATCGTGCTGCTGGCGGCGGCGCTGCGCTTCGCCAATCTGGGGGCGCTGGGCTACGCCAACCACTACTACGCCGCGGCCGTCGAGAGCATGCTGCAATCGTGGCGCAACTTCTTCTTTGTCGCCGCCGAGCCGGGCGGCGCGGTCTCGGTCGACAAGCCGCCGGTCGGCCTGTGGATTCAGGCGGCCTCGGCGCTGCTGTTCGGCGTCAACGGCGTCGGCCTGCTGCTGCCGGGGCTGCTGGCAGGGCTGGCATCGGTCGCGCTGCTGTATCACCTGGTGCGGCGCTGGTTCGGCGCCGGGGCCGGGTTGCTGGCGGCGTTGCTGCTGGCGATCACGCCGGTGGCGGTGGCTGTCGACCGCAACAACACCATCGACAGCCTGCTGATCTTTGTCCTGCTGCTGACAGCCTGGGCCTTCGTCAGAGCCGCCGAGACCGGACGGCTGCGCGTCCTGCTGCTGGGGGCGGCGCTGGCGGGCGTCGGATTCAATATCAAGATGCTCCAGGCCTTTCTGCCGCTGCCGGCGTTCTATGCGTTGTACCTGTTCGGCGCCCGGCTGGGCTGGGGCCGCAAGCTGGCCCATCTGGGCGCCGCCACGCTGGTGCTGGGCGCCGTGTCGCTCTCGTGGGCGCTGGCGGTCGATCTGACTCCCGCCGAGCTGCGGCCCTACGTCGGCAGCTCGACGGACAACACGGTGCTGGAGCTGATCGCCGGCCACAACGGCCTCGATCGGCTGGTCGGCTTCGGCGGCGGCGCCCCGGGGAGCGCCGGGCAGCGGCCCAATCAGCGGCCGGGCCAATCGTTCCAGCGGCCGGGCGGCGGCCAGCAATTCCCGGGCGGCGGCCAGCCGCCCCAGGGCGGGGCTCCCGGCGGAGGGG
>DASWWB010001242.1:0-3181 GCA_036406115.1 Herpetosiphonaceae bacterium | reverse complement strand
GCGAGAACAGCAGCGATTCCCAGAAGCGGGCGGCGTGGTTGGCGCCGCCCAGCAGCTCGCGGTAGGCGTCGAGATTCAGCTCGCGCTGGCCGATGTAGGGCAGGTAGCCCAGGCTTTGGGCGACGCCGTTGGCGACGCTGCTGCCAAACAGCAGCGCCACCAGCGCCAGCGCCGGCGCCAGACCGAGCCACGGGGCAAGGCCGCGCCGCCAGCCGTGGCGCCGGGCTACTTGCCCAGGACGCTCTGCTGCCATCCCTGCTCGATCTTATCCTGGTACTCGGCGGCGATGTCGCTGACCAGCGAGCCCGCCAGCGCCTTGGGATCGGTCGCGCCGGGCCCGAGCGCCTTGGCCGCCGCCTGGAGCTCCTCCAGCGCCGCCGGCTCGCTCACCTTGCCGACATCGATGCCGAAGCCCAGGCCGAAGCCGTTGGCCGGGACGATCTGGGCCGCCTGCAGCTCGGGCTCGAGGATCAGATTGGCCAGCACCAGCGCCGCCGCCTTGTTCGGCGCGTTCGCCGGGATCGCCACGTAGTTGAAGTCGCCGATCATATTGTCATCGAAGACATAGGCGCGGGAGGTCGGCGGCACCGTTTTTTCGGCGATCATCGGCTCGGCGCCGGCGATCGCCTGGGTGATGGTGAAATCGACCTCCTGGTTGGCGAACAGCGTCCGCAGCTCGTTCTCGTCCTTGGGGTAGGTCGCGCCCTCGCGCCAGAGGCAGGGCTTCAGCTCGTTGAAATAGGCCCAGAGCGCGGGCGACCACTGGTCCCAGAGCTGCTGATTGAAGGGGCCGAGCCACTGTTCGGCGCCGCCGCTCAGCTCGAACAGCGCCTGCTTGACGAAGCGCGTGCCCTGGAAGGCGCCCGGTCCGGGGGCGATGTAGGCGAAGCGGCCGGGATGGGCGCAGGCCCAGGTTTTGAGCGCGGCGTAGGAGCGCGGCAGCTCGGCCTCGGGCGTCCGCGCCGAGTCGTAGACCAGCTGGAACTGGGCCGAGGACCATGGGCTTTCCATCTCGGCGACCGGCTCGCCGAAATCCAGGTTGAGGGCGGGATTGTCCCAATCGACGAACCGGCTGTTCGGCAGCTTGCGCGCCCAGCCCGCCAGCAGCATGTCGGCCTGCTTGAGCGACTTGAAATTCTCGCCGTTGATCCAGATCAGGTCGACGGCGCCGGTGGCTTTGCCGGCCTGCTTCTCGCTCAGCACCTGGTTGACCACGTCGGCCGTGTCGGCGACCGGCACCCGCTTGAGCGTGACGCCGTAGCGCTCCTGGAGCGCCTTGCCGTAGAACGTGTCGACGAATGTGTTGATGCTGTCGGAGCCGCCCCAGAGATACCAGTTGACCGTCTGGCCGCGCGCCGCCGCCAGCACCGCGTCCCAGTTGGCCGGGTCGACCGCGCCGCCGGCGGGCGGGGTGGCGGCCGGCGGTGTGTTGCCGCCGCAGGCCGCCAGCAGCGCCAGCAGCAGCGCCAGCAGCCCATATGATCGTCGCATTGCCTCTCCTTAGTTTGTCAAAATGCGCGGCCCAGGATAGCACAAAGCGCGGCCCGGGCTGTCGGGCCATACGCGGCGCCGCCGGGCGGCGGATGCATCGTTAATCGTTGCTGCAAATGGTGATTGGCAGTCCGAGCCTGCCGCATTCCAGCAGCAGGCTTGGCGGAAGGGTGAGATCGAGCTGGTCATCGTCGATCCACATCCCCGCGAACACATCGACATCGACGCCTTGGTCGCGCGCCGCCCGGATGCGTTCGGCGGACTGGGCTGCGAGCCACAGCGCCGCGCGCTCAAGCTGCGCTTGGATGGCGGCAGCGAACTGCTCGGTGGGCTCCTCGGCCGCTTCATGCGCGTGAATCTCATCCGCCAAGAGGATGATCGTCGCCGCTTGCCATGGCTTCTTCGGGTACCGCACCGTCGGGGCGAAACCGCCGGGCGGCGCGAGCGTGAAGATGCTTTTGATCTCGCTTTTGGCGAGATTCTGGCCGCCGCGCCGCCAGGCCCGCGCCGTGACCTGGATGCTAAGTACGCCCATCGTCAGCTCTTCCCTGCAAACGCGCCTCGCGCCGCCTGACGACCCGCGAGATGGCGATGCTGATGGCGAACAGCGCCAGCGAGGCGCCGAAGACCCGCAGATCGAACTCGATGGCCCCGATGTCCGCCAGGCTGCCCTTGAACGACGAGCCGAACAGCGTGATCGCCAACGTGCCGGGCACCGAGCCGAGCGCCGTCGCTAGCAGGAACGGCTGCCAGCGGATGCGCAGGAAGCCGGCCAGGTAGTTGACGAAATCGTAGGGCAGGAAGATCAGATGCATGATCATGATCGACGAGAAGCTGTGGTCGCGCATGCGCTGGATGTAGCGCCGCAGCGCGCTGTCGCCGCTGGCCTGCTCGAAAGCGCCCCGGCCGAAGTAGCGCCCCAGCAGATAGGCGAGCTGTGCCGAGCTGTTGCTGCCGATGATCGTGTAGATCACGCCTAGCACCGGTCCGAAGACAAAGCCGCCGGCGATCGTCAGCGCCGAGGCCGGGAACAGCGCCAGCGGCCGCACCAGGTAGATCGCGATGTAGATGAGCGGCCCGGGGCCGGAGCGCAGGGCGCCGACCAGCCGGTCGGCCGCCTCCAGCGGCGAGAGGCTGTTGCGCCAGGCGTACCACTGGTAGCCGCCCAGGATCGCCAGCCAGACCAGCAGCGCGCCGGCTTTGTGGCGGTGGCGTCGCCACCACGGCTCCCCGTCCGCCGGCGCTGGTTGCGGCGATTGGTCCATCGCATCCCGCCCTTTCACCGCAAGGCCCTGGCGGCCCAGCGCGCCCGCTGGAGCACGGTCAGGCCGACCAGCCCGCCCAGCAGCCAGAACAGCGGCTGGTAGCTGGCGGGGAAGATGAGGAACAGCGCGTAGAACACGACGGTTTCCGCGCCCTCGATCAGGCCGGCGGGCATGGTGACGCTGGTCAGCTCGCCCGAGCTGGCGGCGCCGCGGTTGCGCTTTTCCAGCAGCGCCGCCAGATACGACCAGGAGATCGCGTTGAGATAGAAGGATGCCAGTAGCCAGGCCAGGCTCATGGCGCCGCCGGGCTCCTGCCGCCCGGCCGCCAGCCCGATCGGCAGCAAGGCGTAGATCGCCACATCGAGCAAGATGTCGAGGTAGCCGCCGAAATCGCTCTGGGTGCCGCTCGCCCGGGCCAGGGTGCC
>DASWWB010001241.1:0-1729 GCA_036406115.1 Herpetosiphonaceae bacterium | reverse complement strand
GACTCCGAATCCGCCCTGCCGCTGCTGCAGTCGCGCCGGCGCATCGACCTGATGGTCTCCGATGTCGGGTTGCCCGGCGGCCTCAACGGCCGGCAGCTGGCCGAGATCGCCCGCCAGCATCGTCCGGGACTCAAGGTGCTGTTCGTGACCGGATACGCCGAAAACGCCGCCAACCGCTCGGGCTTTCTCGATCAGGGCATGGAGATGATCACCAAGCCCTTCGCCGTCGATGAGTTGGGTCGTAAAATTCGGGAGATGATGGAGATGACGGCCAGCACTCAATAAGGCTGTCATCTCTACGTCGACTTCTCGACATTTGACTTAAGATTTTCCTGCGCCGCTTTTCCTTGTTCTCCACGCCGTCGCCATCTATAAATCTTTGGGCGCGCTGGGGGGCTTGCGCCAATGGCGACATACCGGCTGTTCTTCCTCGATCATCGATCCAAGGTCCGTCATTCGCTGGCGGCGGAATGCGTCGACGACGACGAGGCCCTGGCCTGGGCCCTGGCGCAGCCGCGAGGCCAGACGACCGAACTCTGGGAAGGCGAGCGTGTAATCCGCCGCCTCGAACCGCAGGCCGATCCAACCTGAGTTTGTCTTGACGCCCGACGCGCGACGCCGCGTCATCGTCCCGGCGCCGCGACTCCTGATCTAAGGCGCAGGCCGGCGTCAGCCCGGCCGTCCGGCGAGGTCAGATGAGTCTTCTGAAGGAACTGCGCTCGGCGCTGCTGGCCATGGCGCCCTCGATCAGCGCCCTGCTGGTCGCGGCGGCCGGGGCCATGCTGCTTGCCTCGGCGGCGACGCCGTCCCTGCCGACCCGCTTCGTCGTCCTGCTGGCCTTCGCGCCGTCGCTGCTGATCGAGGTCAGCCATTTCCTGTCTTCGCTGCTCGGCCTGTCGCTGCTGCTGATCGCCTTTGGCCTGCGCTCGCGGCTGGATGCGGCCTGGGCCGCGGCCATGGTCGTCCTGCCAACGGCCGCCGTGCTGGCGGTGTTCAAGGGGCTGGCCTGGGAGGAAGCCGCCACCCTGGCGCTCCTGACCCTGCTGCTGCTGCCGGCCAGGCCCGCCTTTTGGCGCGAGGCCGCGCTCAGCCGCATGGCGGTGACGCCCGGCTGGCTGGCGTCCATGGCCGCGGTGATGGCCGGCGCCGCGCTGCTCGGCTGGTGGTCGTTCACCCACGCCGACTTCGGGGCCACGCCCTGGTGGAAGTCCCTGGCGGACAAGGACCTCAGCCGCGCCATCCGCTCGTCGGCCGCGGCCGCCATTCTGCTGTTCGTGATCGGGGCTTGGCGGCTGGTCGCCACCCCGGCGACGCCCAAGGTCGCCGGAGAGGACGATCCCGATTTCGCACGCGTGCGCGCCATCCTGGCGACGGCCGAGGACGCCGAGCCCGCCGCCAACCTCGCCCTCCTCGGCGACAAGCGCTTCATCTTCTCGCCCAGCGGCGCGAGTTTCCTGATGTTCGGGGTGCGGGGCCGCTCCTGGATCGCGCTCGGGCCGCCCGTCGGCCCGCGGGGCGAACGCCTGGAGATGTTCTGGCGGTTCCGCGAGCAGGCCTACGCCCACGCCGCGCGGATCGCCTTCTATGGGCTGGGGCCCGACGACCTGCCCGACGTCGTCGAACTGGGCCTGGCCATCCAGAAGACCGGGGAGTTGGCCCTCACGCCGCTCGAGGGCTTCTCGCTGGAGGGGCGCAAGCGCGGCAACCTGCGGCGCGCCTGGCGCAAGGC
>DASWWB010001240.1:0-3226 GCA_036406115.1 Herpetosiphonaceae bacterium | reverse complement strand
GGCCTGCCGCGTGCTTAGTCAAGCCATGCGGCCCAGCGCCGCCTCGGGGAAGGCCGACTCCGGCAAGCAACCGACAGCCAAGCAGTGTGAGGACGTATGGCACAGCGCATTCTAGTGATCGAGGACGAGGCCGCCATCAGGGCGATGTTGGTCGATGTGTTGGAGGAGGAGGGCTACGCCGTCGTGGCCGCCCCGGGCGTTGACGCCGGCTTGGCGCTGCTGCCCAAGGTCCGGCCGCATCTGATTATCTGCGACTTGCTGCTGCCGCCCAGGACCGGCCGCGATGTCTACGACCGGCTGACCCAGAAAGCCGGGGGGCCGCCGGTGCCGATGCTGTTCATCACGGCGCTGCCGCCTGCCGACGCCGACACGCGCCTGATCGGCGACCTGCGCCATGTGCCGGTTCTCTACAAGCCCCTCCAGATGCCGGAGCTGCTGACGGCGGTCGAGATGTTCATCGAACAGGAGAATTGACGCGGGCGGGCGGCGCCCGCCCGCGCCGGCGCTAGGCTTCGGCCGGCGCCGGCTCCGGATCGGCGACGCCGTAGGCTTCGGCCAGGCCGTCGACGGTCAGCACCTCGCCGGAGCGGCTGAGCGCGTCCGGGTCGGCGGCCAGCGCCGCCACCGCCCTGCCGACGAAGCGCGGCGACTGGGAGACGCTGAGGTCGAAGTAGTCGGCGTAGAGCATCACGCCCTCGGTCCGCACCAGCCCCGGGTAGAGCGAGACCGCCGCCACCCCATGCGGCCGCAGCTCGTGGGCCATGTCGGCGGCCATCTTGTCGGCGGCGGCTTTGGTCACGCCGTAGCCGACATTGCCGCCGTACTCGCCGGCGACTTTGAATGAAACGTTGACAATCAGCCCGCGCCCTTGGGCGATCATCAGCGGCGCCGCCAGCCGGGCGGCGGCATAGTGCGAGCGCACGCCGACGGCGAACATCCCGTCCCAGCGCTCCAGCGGCTGCTCCCAGAACGGCGCGATCCAATCCTGGTAGCCGCCGCGATGGAGCAGCTCGTAGCCGGCCCAGGCGTTGTTGACAAGCACATCCAGCCGTCCTTGCTCGGCGCGGATCCGCTCGAACAGCGCCGCGACCTGGGCGTCGTCGCTGTGGTCGCAGCGGACGGCGATGCCCCGCCCGCCGGCCGCCGTGACCGCCGCCGCCGTCTCGTGGATCGTCCCGGCCAGCGGCACGGTGGCTTGGTCCGCGGCTTCGGTCCGCCCCGTCAGATACACGGTGGCCCCGGCCTCGCCCAGGCTCAGCGCCACGCCTTTGCCAATCCCCCGGCTCGCTCCCGTCACCAGCGCGATCGCGCCCGTCAAATCCGGCATACGGCCTCCTGCTGTTCAGTCCGATTGGCGAACCGCCAGCATAGCGGGCGCTTGTGACAGCCGCTGTCACAAAACCAGATATTGATCGGGATGCATGCGGGCCTCGAACGTGACCGCGAAGCCGCGGCCGGCCAGATAGGCGAGCAGGCGCGGCAGGCCCTGCTCCAGCATGCGGAAAAAAAGCGTCAGCGCGAGATCGGCGCCCCGGCGCTCGACCTTGCCGTAGGCGTGGGCCCGCTCGTCGCCGCCCCAAGGAATGGCCAGCTTCGCCGCCGGATGCTCGGCGGCGAAGCGCCGCAGCCGCGCTTCGTTTTCAGGGCTGCGGAACTGCTTGCCGATCGTGACCCAGGCCAGGTAGCGCGCCAGCTCATCCTCCAGCCCGGCGGCCAGCGCTTCGTCGGCGCCGGCGGCGGCAAGCGTGATCTGGATGCGACTCGTCCCGGAAAAATCGTTGGTCGACTCGCGCAGCGTCTCGACGGCGGCCCCGCCGATCAGCGCCAGCATCGTCTCCGCGGCCAAACCCCAGCCGACAACCACCAAGCCAGGGCCGATCGCCGCCACGGCCTGCTCGAACTCGACCAGCGAGGGCATGCCGTAGCGCATCGGCCAGCGCGGCGCCTCCAGGCCTAAGCGCGCATACAGCGCGCGTTCGGACTCCGACATCTGATCATAGCGCAGGGTTTCGGCGCCGTCCAAGCTGGCGGTCATCAGCTCCCGCAGCAGGGCCTCGGCGGCGGCGGCCTCGGCGGCGGTCGGATAGAGCAGCAGGCGGCGCTCGTAGCTCTCGTGGCGCCGC
The DNA here is from genome assembly GCA_036406115.1 of Herpetosiphonaceae bacterium. GTDB lineage: Bacteria > Chloroflexota > Chloroflexia > Chloroflexales > Herpetosiphonaceae > DASWWB01. The sequence goes on along the minus strand of DASWWB010001240.1, from coordinate 1,103 downwards.
CGCTCGAATCGATAGGCGAACCGCTCGGCGCCGCAGTTTTCGAGATACTGGCGCAGCGCCGGCAGCCCGACCTGGAGCACCTCGAACTGGATGCGGATCGTGAGATCGAGCCCGGCTCTGCTGATGGCGCCATCGGCCTTCAAGCTGTAGGCGTTGGGGTCCTCCGCCGCCCAGGCCCAGGGCTCCACGAGCGCGTGGACCGGAGCGTAGTACAGCCGCAGCAGCGGCAGTTCATCCGAGCGCAGATACCAAAACGGCCGCGGCGCCGAGTCGAAATACATGCGCAGCTCGCTGTAGATCACATCAGAGGACTCCTCGTCCTTGCACGAGACCTCGATCGTCGCCACCAGCGAGCTGATCTCCTCGCTGTCCGCCCAGACATCGGCGGCGCCCAGGCGCGCCATCAGCGCCTCGTGGGCCAGCGACTCGACGTAGGTTTCATCCGATGAGAGCAGCACCAGCTGGTCGATCGCGCGCACCGCCCCGGCGGGATTGGAGCCGAAAGCGTCATCGGCGAACAGCGTCGGATCATCGGCGGATATCGCCTGGGAGGACAGGTCGGGAATGTCGTAGCGCAGCCGGATCTCGCGCTCCAGCGGCGAAATCTCATACGAATTGGAGCGGGCGGACTCGGCGGCCAGCTGCGACAGGATCGTCCGCAGCTCATCAGCCGCCGCCGCCGCGTCCCCGGGGCTGGCGAAACGGCCGACGACGTGGAAACTGCTGCTGTGGTTACTGCTCCATTGGCGCCAGAGCGATACGCGCATCGATGCCTCCTCCGCTTGGAACAAACCCGCCGGTCGGCAGCCGCCCGCAGCCGCCGATCGCCACCGCCGGGCGCCGGGCGCGCTGGGCCTGCCAGAAACGCCGCACATCGTCAATCGTCTCAAAAGGAACGCCGCCGGGGCCGAACGAGCAGGCCTTGAGCGTGCGGGCGCTGGTCACGGAGATAATCTCATCGCCGGCGCCGCAGTCATCGCCGGGCAGCAGGCGCGGCAGGCCATCCAGGGCGCCGCCCCAGCAGCCGTCGACCTTGAACGCCACCCTGCCGCCCCAGCGGGCCGCCAGCTCGCCGATGAGCGCGGCCAGGCGCCGGCATTCGG
>DASWWB010001239.1:0-9132 GCA_036406115.1 Herpetosiphonaceae bacterium | reverse complement strand
TGGCTCGTCTCGGGATTCTGGGCGGCCCACTGGGTCGCGCCGACCAGGCGGTTAGCCAGCAGGCCGGTGTCGAAGCGGACATTGCCGAGCTGCATGTCAAGCTCTTCCTCGTAGGGCGTGAGCAGATAGATCATCAGCGTGGCGAAGCCGGCCTGGCGCAGCTCCTGGGCGACATAGCGGTGGCGCGGGCTGTGCTTGATCGACTCGCTGTCGTGGGCGAAGATCACGATGCCCCGGGCGTCGGCCGGGACGCCCAGGTAGCCGATGCTGCCTTCGCGGCTGGCCGGGTCCATGGTCACCCAGACCTGGCGATCCTCGGCCGATGAATCTGTGCGGTCCATAAGCGACTCTTTTCTGAAGGCGGGATGGGCGGGAAGCGGCGATCATCCCTCAAGGATACGGATGCCAATCCTCTCGCCTCGGAGGTAGCAAGAACCGTGCGCCCATGCAAAAAGCTCCCGGGAGTTCCCGGGAGCTTTTGCGTTGGCGAGAGGGATCGCTTAGCGGACGCGAGCCAGGGCGGCGTCGCGGACGGCCGGCAGGGCCAGGATCTTCGAGGCGCGGCCGAGCAGCTTGCTGTCGCCGAAGAACGAGGCGCCGCTGTCGCGGACCTTGGCGTTGGCCGGCGGGCCGACGAAGATGTTCGCCGAGTCGAAGTCGAAGTAGCGGGTCACCGTCTCCAGGCGCAGCTCGCCCAGGTCGGGATCGTTGCCGTGGATCGAGATCTGGTCCTGGTACAGGTAGGCCTGCTGCTGGCCGATCCAGAAGTCCAGCGCGATGTGGTCGATGTCTTCCTCGCCCGGCACCCAGACCTGGTACTGGTCGGTGGCGACCCCGGCGATGGTGGTGCTGCCGATCTTGCTCACGGCGTAGCCGGAGTCGTGGAACAGCGACGTGACGTCGCCGAGGTCTTCCTCGATGTACCACTGGGCGTCATTGTTCTCGCGGACATAGGTCACGCCGTCGTAGAGAACGACTTCGAGGGTTTCCTGGGGCTCATCGCCGAAGGGGATCGTCTTGAGCACGAAATGCTGGCGCTCCGGGGAGGTCGCCTCGCCCTTGCCGACGATGAACAGCTCGCCGTTGATCAGATCAGCGGTTTCGAAGCGGACGGCGTCGAATTCAAGGACCGGGGGGACATCGTCAACGCGCTCGGCGGCAGCGGCGGGGACAACGATGAGGAGCAACAGCAGGGCGATCAGAGGGATCCGGTAGCGTTTGAGCATAATACCTTTCCTTCCATTAAATGAGCTACACGCCATAGCTCATCAACCCACAGCCATTCTAACACAGGGAATGGCGATTTCAAGGGTTTTAGCCCATTGTCTTGCCAAAATTCGTTGATTCGCACTACGGCGTGAGCCGGAATCGACGCAATACAACCGCTTTGTCACCGCTTGCGCCCGCTGCGACCGGATCGAGCCGAAGCAGGCTGATCGGGCCGCTCCATGCGGGATTGCCCGCCAGATCGAGGCGGTACGTGTGCGCTTCGCCGTCCGCGATCAGCTCCCAGGCGATGCTGTGCCGCTCGTCGGCCTGGCCGCCGGGGCTGATCCAATAAAGCTGGCCGCGCTGGCCGGGGATCGTGGTGCTCATGGTCACCTCGGCGCCGCGCCAATCGCCGGCCTCCAGGCTGAGCGGCGGGCTGACGAGGTGCGGGTCGTCGCCCGGCTCCATCTCCCAGCCGCCGGCGAAGCTTTCGCCGCGCAGATTGTTGGGCCGCCAGCCCAGGCTCCAGGCCTCCCAGCTCCAGTCCGGCAGGGCGGCCGGCGCCGGCTGGAGCACCGCGTAGTCAGTCCCGCCTGCCGCGATGCGCTCGGCGCCGGCGAAGGGCGCGAAGCAGGCCGCCACCGCCGGGGCCTGGAGCCGGTAGCGCGCGAGCAGCTCGGGCGGCGGCGCGCTGACGCCGGGATCGATCCAGGCGCGGTAGCCGGCGCCGACGGTTTCGGCGATCGCGCGCTGGATCTGGGCGCAGCCGGCGGCCCAGTCGCCGTTGCCGACGCTGAGCGCCAGCACGTTGCTCCGGCCGTGCTCGTAGCGCAGATACAGCTCCTGCATGCCGTTGGGCACTAGGTAGAGATCGGCTTCGTCGCCGGCGGCGGCGAGGGCGGCGGCGTGGCGCCAATCTTCGTCCCGCGCCTGGTCGCCGCGCCTGCTGATCGCCTGGGCGTTGGCCGCGAGCAGCGCCGCCGCCAGCAGGCCGCCGGCGGCGGTCAGGATGAGCCGGGGCCGGCCGCGCACGCTAGCCAGCGCCAGCAGCGCCAGCAAGCTTGCCGGCGGCAGCGCCGCGATCCAGAACTCGATGTTGTCGGCCTCCCACCAGGCGAAAAACAGCGCATAGATGATCAGCCAGAGCAGCGCCAGCCCTGCCGGCAGCCGCCAGCTCCGCCAAATAGCCCGCCAGCGCGCGGCGACCAGGGCCAGCAGGCCGAGCCAGATCAGCCCGCCGCCGCTTTCGAGCAGCGCGCCGCCCCAGCCCTGGCCGAGCCGGCGCAGCGTCCCGACCCCGACCGGCCCGCCCCAGAAGCCGGTGGCGGCGTACTCGAACAGCCAGCCGCGGATCTCCGCCCACGAGCGGAAGCCGCTCCAGCCGAGCATGACCGCCGCGTAGGCTCCGCCGACCAGCAGCGCGCCGGTGCCGGCGTAGAGCAGCAGCGCCCGCCGCCTGGCGCTTGCTGGCGCATCTTGCGGCCAATCGGCCAGCGCCCAGCCGGCCAGCGCCACCGGCGCCCAGAGCACGTTGGTCTGATGAAAGAGGATGGCGCCGCTGTGGGCCAATCCCAGCGCCAACCAGCCGCCGGCCCAGCCCGGGCGCCGCGCCAGCTCCAGCAGCAGGCCGAAGGCGGCGATCAGGAACAGGGCGGCCAGCGTGTAGACCTCGATCTCGACGGCGTAGTACCAGAAAGCGTAGGCGCCGGCCAGCAGCGCGCCGCCGAGCAGCCCCAGCTCGGGGCGGTCGGTGGCGCGGCGGATGATCACGCTCCAGAGCGCCACGCCGGCGGCGCCGGCCAGGGCATTCACCAGCTGGAGCGGCAGCAGCGCCGAGCCGCCGTAGCCGAAGCGCCGGGCCAGGCCGTAGGCCAGCTCGCCCAGCGGCCCGTAGGCCAGGTGGTGGGGGTGGAACGTCTCGGGCCAGGGCTTGGTCTGGACCGCCATCGCGTAGGAGTAGGCGTCGAAGGTGTGGACGCGGGTCAGGGTGGCGGCGTAGAGCGCGAGCACCCCGCAGAACAACGCCAGCGGCAGCGGCCAGCCGCGCCCGCGGAGCAGTGATCGTGTCAAGCTTGCGATCCTTTAATCACCACAGGGCGCGGCGAGGCGCCGCGCCCTGTGATTCGGCCGTTGCGAGGCTAGCGCATGGTCAGCGGCAGCCACACCTTGCTGGGCGGCGCGGCGCCCTCGAAGGCGAAGTCGAGGCGCTGGCGCTGGCGGGAGACAATCGTCACCGACTTGGTCTGCGGCTCGTGGCCGGGGACCGTGACCGTGATGTTGTAGGTGCCGGCGGGCAGCACGCCGTCGTAGGCGCCGCCGGCCCGCAGCGGCAGGCTGATGCCTGACGGGTTGACGGTGATCGTGGCGCTGGTGGCGGCGGTGCCGTCGATCGTGATCGTGCCGGTCACCGTCGTGCTGATCGCCGCCAGGGCGTCGACCTTGCCGCGGCCGTAGGTGTTGTTGTTGGCGGCCGACTCAGGCAGCGAGCCGCAGGCGGCAGCCGCGGCGGTCTGGCGGGCGGTTTCCTGCAAGACGGCGCGGGTGAGGGCGATCTGGCCCTTCAGCTCGGGCCGGGCCGACCAGAGCAGCGCGGCGGCGCCGGCCACGTGCGGGGCGGCCATGCTGGTGCCGCTCTTGGAGCCGTAGGAGGAGTCGGTGGCGATGGTCGCCGAGCGGGTGCTCACGCCGGGGGCCGAGATGTCCGGGCCGATGCGGGTGGCGTTGTTGTAGGTGACGGGGCCGCGGCTGCTGAACGAGGCGATCGTGCCGCTCGTCGGCGAGTAGGCGCCGACCGAGAAGCTCTCGGGATACAGCGCCGGCGGGTTGCCGATCGTGGCGCAGGCCGAGCCGTCGTTGCCGGCCGAGACGACGAACAGGATGCCGGCGTTGGCGGCGGCCGCGACCGAGGGCTGGATGTCGTCCAGGCCGGCGGCGTCGCAGTCCTCGTCCGGCGGGGCCACGCAGCCCCACGAGTTGTTGACGATGTCCGGGGCCTTGTCGGGATCGCCGTCGTTGGGCGTGCCGGCGACCGGGTAGGGCGCGATCATCCAGTCGATGCAGCGCACGTAGGTGGCGATCCGGCCGTAGCCCGAGTCCATGTTGCGGCAGCCGATCCACTTGGCGCCGGGGGCGACGCCGATCTGGTTGGCGCCGGAGAGGCCGACGATCGTGCCGACCGTGTGGGTGCCGTGGCTGTTGTCGTCGCAGGGCGCGGCGATCGCCATGCCGCAGGGATTGACGGTGCCCTCGACATCGGTGCGGATGCCGTCGTACCAGTTGTAGTCGTGGCTGGCGGTGGTGCCGTCCCAGCCGCGGTAGCTGGCCTTGAGCGAGTCATGGGTCCAGCGGATGCCGGTGTCCTCGCCAGCGACGATCACGCCCTGGCCGGTGAAGCCCAGCGCCCAGACATCGTCGGCGTTGATGTCCAGCACGCCCGGCTCGATCGCGTCGGGGCTCTGGCTCAGGGCCGGCCCGTCGAAGGCGGGGTTCATCACCTTGAAGGCCTTGTCAAAGCTGATCGCGGCGACCTCGGGCCGGCGCGCCAGCTCCGTCGCGGCGGCCAGGTCCAGGTCGGCGCCGATCGCGTTGATCGTGAGGAACGACTCGCCGGTGATGCCGCGCTGCTTCAGCAGCTCCAGCAGCGCCGGCTGGTCGCGCCGGGCCTGCTCGCGCAGCGCCGCCACCACCGCCCGGCCCTTGGCCTGCTTGGTCGGCAGCAGCTGGGCGAAGCGGGTGTCCGCCTGCTCGCTCAAGACAATGAAGGCCGGCGCCGTGCCGCCGTCGGCTAGCTCGGCGAGCAGGCCGGCGTCGATTTTCCGCAATTCCTCAGCTCGCGCCGCGCCACGACCTGGCAGCGCCAGCAATCCGATCATCGCCAACCCAACCGCAATTCGCAGGAAATGCCTCGCCATCAGAATACGCTCCGTTCCTTGAATTTCTCGTAGGCGAAGTATACCCGATCCCGGCGGCGGCGTGTGCGGCGGGCGGCGTGGTACAATGCCGCTCTGAACTAACACGCGAGGCTATCCATGGAAGATTTTCTGCGGCGCGCCGCCGCCGATCTGCATATTGCGATGACTGACAGCGGCCCCAGCACCTGGCAGCTGGCTATTCCCGGCACGCTCAGCAGGGTCTTCGGCGGCGAGACCATCCAGGTCACCACCGATAAGCAGCTGGCGGCGCTCGATCCCGAGCTGCACCTGCTCTCGCCCAACTCGGCCCTGACGCTGATGCTGGCCGAGCAGCTGCGCACCCGCGGCCGGCCGACCCATCGCGCCCGCCTCCAGCTTGCCCCCGACCCGGCGGTCCTGCTGGCCCAGGTCACCGAGCGGCGACTGGTCGACGGCCTGCCGGTCAGCGTCGGCGTCACCCGCGAACGCCTGCTCCTGCGCGTGCTCTACCGCGTGCGCTTCGAGCGCGAGGTCGTCGAGGAGCACCTGGCCGCCTGCTGCGTCGACTACGAGACCGGCGAGGTCTGGCCGGCGATCCCCGATATCTCGCCCTTGCGCGAGCTGCTGGCGCCGCTGCCCACCACCGGCCTGACCGAGGAGCATGTTTCGGCGGCGCTGATGGCCGCCCGCCGCTGGCTGGAGCTGACGGTCTATCCGCAGAAGGTGATCCACGAGGCCGAGCTGGCCCAGCTGCTGGCGGTCGAGAAGGCCCGGATCAATGCGTTTTACGATGCGCTCAAAGAGGATTCGAGCCTCGCGCTGGGCGCCAAAAGCGATGACGCCCAGCCGGCCTCGCTGGAGGAGGAGCGGACCCGCCTGCTGGAGGAGCAGGAGTACCGCTACGCGCTGGCGCTGGCCGCCGAGACCGTCAGCGTGGCGACGATCCAGGCGCCGGTGACGCTCCTGGGCACCGAGTCCGCGCCCGCGCTGCTGGCCTACTGCCCGCTGTTCGCCCCCGCGCTCCAGCCCGCCCGCTGCGCGATGTGCGGCCGGCCGGCCCCGGTCGCGCTGGCGGGCGGCAGGCTGCTCTGCGGCGTCTGCCAGCAGGTCGTGTGACGGGCGCCGCCAGGCTGATCAGCTTTCGCCGGCCTCGCCGCCCTTGCCGCGCCGGAACAAGCCGCCCAGCGCGCCCGGCCGCGGCGAGACCAGCAGCACGATGACGAAGATCGCGGTGTGCGCCAGCACGATCGACGAGCCGGTCGGCACCCGGTCGATGTACGACGAGAGGTAGATGCCGATCGTCGCCGCTACCACGCCCTGGATCGCGCCCCAGACGATCATCGCCGAGAAGCGCCGCACCACCAGCGAGGCGGTCGCCGCCGGCGTGACGATCATCGCCACCACCAGCACGATCCCCACGCTCTGGATGGAGATCACGACCGTCACCGCCATCAGGCTCAGCAGCAGGTAGTGCAGGGCGCCGGTCGGCAGCCCCTGGGCCTGGGCGGCGGTCGGGTCGAAGGTCATCAGCATCAGCTCTTTGTAGAGCGCCGCCACGATCAAGAGGATGGTCCCGCCGACGATCGCGATGATCCACAGGTCCGCCGGGCGCACTGCCAGCACGTCGCCCAGCAGCAGGCCGAACAGCTCGTTGGCGTAGCCGCGCCGCAGCGAGAGCAGGAAAATCCCGAGGGCGAACATCCCGGCGAACAGCACGCCGATCGCGGTGTCCAGGCTCACTTTGGCCCGCCGCGTGATCCAGCCGACCCCCAGCGCCGTCGCCACGCCGAAGACCGCGCCGCCGAGCGCGACGTTCAGGCCGAACATCGAGGCCAGCACCACGCCCGGGAACGAGGCGTGGGCCAGCGCGTCGCCGATGAACGACAATTCCTGCAAGACGACGAACGGCCCGATCACGGCGCACAGCACGCCGATCAGGATCGCCGCGAACAGCGCGCGCTGAGTCGGCGCGAATTGCAGCGGCACCATGATGCAGTTCCACAGCCCGTCACATGTCATGGCCGCACTCCAGCACGATCCGCTCGCGGTCCGGCGCCAGCACCAGCGAGCGGCCGAAGGTCGCCTCCACCACCTCGCGGGTCATGATCTTGGCCGGCGGGCCGTAGGCGATCAGGCGGCCGTTAAGGCAGAGCAGGGCGTCGAAATGGTGCTCCAGGTGCTGCAAATGGTGGGTGGTGATCAGCAGCGCGAGGCCGGCGCCGGCCAGATCTTGCAGCAGGTGGAGGATGGTCTCCTGGGTCGGCACGTCAACCCCGCTGATCGGCTCGTCGAGCAGCATGACCTCGGGCTCCTGGGCCAGGGCGCGGGCCAGGAAGACCCGCTGCTGCTGGCCGCCCGACAGCTCGCTGATCGGCCGCTCGGCCAGCCCGCCGATGTTGACCTGCTCCAGCGCCGCCTCGGCCAGGAGGAAGTCGCGCTTGCCCGGCCGCCGCAGCCAGCCCAGCTGCCCGAAGCGGCCCATCACGACGACGTCCCGCACGGTGGCCGGGAAGCGCCAGTTGACGGCGGTGATTTGCGGGACGTAGGCGACCCGCCGCGAGCGCCGCTGGAGCGGCTCGCCCCCCAGCAGCACGTCGCCGCCGGATGGGATCAGCCCGAGCATGGCTTTGAGCAGCGAGGTTTTGCCGGCGCCGTTGGGGCCGATGATCCCCACCAGCGCCCCTTTGCAGACAGTGAATGAAACATCGCGCAGGACGGTGCGGCCGCCGTAGGCCACCGACAAGTTGCGCACGTCGAGGGCGGCCGGCGCGGTTGCCGGCCGCGCCGCCGCTTGAATGGCTGGTGCTATGGTCATGATTTCGCCGTAGATCTTATTTCAGAGAGTCAACAATCGTCTTCATATTGTACCGCATCATCTCGATGTAGCTAGCGGCGCCTTGCCCGCCCAGCGAATCGGTGTACAGCACGGCGATTGTCTTGACGCCCGCCTCCTCCGCCAGCACCTGGGCCGTCTTCTGGTTGAACTGCGACTCGGCGAAGATCGCCGGCACGCCGCTCGCCCGCACCGCCCCCACCAGCCCCGACAGGTCGCCCGCCGAAAGCTCGGCCTCCGGGTTTTCCAAGATCACCCCGGTTACGGTGAAGCCGTAGCGCCGCGCGAAGTAGGGAAAGGCGTCGTGGTTGGTCACGAGCTGGCGCCGCTCCGCCGGGATGGTCGCCGCCTGCGCCGCCAGGTCGCTGTCAAGCGCGATAAGCTCATTGACATAACGCTGGGAGTTGGCGCGGTACTGCTTGGCGCCCGCCGGATCGAGGCTGATCAAGGCGTCGCGGATGCGCTCGGTGTAGCTGACGGCGTAGGTCGGGTCCAGCCAGAAATGGGGGTTGCCGTCGATGGCCGGCAGCCCCGCCGCCAGCTCCAGCCGCTGTTGGCCCTCGGCGCCGGCATTCTCGAACAGCGGCGCGATCCACGCCTCCAGCCCGGCGCCGTTGAAGATCACCAGCCGCGCCTGGGCGATTTTCTGGCTGTCGCCCGGCGTGGCCTGGTAGTCCTCCGGTCCCGCCCCCAGCGGCACCAGGCTCTCGACCTGGACCCGCTCGCCGCCGACCTGGCCGGCGATGTCCGCCAGCAGCCCCATGCTGGTCACGACGCGCAGCTTGCCCGTGTCTGTCCCGCCCGCGCCGCCCGTGCCGCAGGCGCTCAGCAGCGCCAGCAGGCTTATCCCGATGATCAAACGCTTCATTCGTATCTCGCTTTGTGCTGATTGATTGACGATTGTTTTTGAGATTATATCTCAAAAACTCTGAATGTCAAAAGCGGCCGGCTCCCCGGGGAGCCGGCCGCGCTAGCGTGAGCAATCACGGGCTTTGCAGCCAGATAAACGAAACCGCCGCCAGAATGGCCAGCAACAGCACTGTGGACTGGCACCCCCGCGCGCTGGAGGGTTCAATCACAAGGGATGGTGGGACAATCCGGTGGCCGCCAACCGCCGTCAGCGCGCCTGCGAAAACCAGGACGAACATCAGGGTGAGCATATGGCACCTCCGGTTTACAAGGGGAAGCCTCGCTTCCGCC
>DASWWB010001238.1:0-4272 GCA_036406115.1 Herpetosiphonaceae bacterium | reverse complement strand
AGTTCCCTTATGATCACCAAGGCCTTTTCACATAGCGCTAGCGATTCGTCATATTTCCCCAGGCGCCTCAAACAATTAGCTATATTGCAGTAAGCTCGCGCTTCAGCTATTTTATCGTGAGCCTCCATGGATCTCGTGAGCGAAATTCCAAAATAATACAAAGCGCTTTCGAGTTCATTGATTTTATTGTATAAAGCGCCCAAATTATTCAAACACGTATTCAATTCATGCGAAACATTTTCAATTCCCTCATAGATTTTCAAAGATTCTTTATAAAGCTCCAGAGCTTTCCGACTATTGTCCGGCGATCCCAGTCTTTGATAGCCTTGAGCAAGATATACCGTAACTTTGGCTAAATTCTTCTTATCACCGGTCGTCTTAAGAATCTCCAATGAACGCGAATGGAAATCGATTGCCTCCGCAATATTACCTAATCGATCTTCATTGATGCCGGATAAATGGAGTAACTCGCTCTCTTCTGCAGCCTGACCCAACCTCACCGCAGCTGCCAGCGCCATTTCAATCTGAGAGCGGCGTTCCAGTTTCGGATGGTAGCGCAACGATCCCAACCAATAAGTGTTCAATGTCGCATCGACAATCACTTTATCTATTTCCGCTATCCCCAAACCATCTTTGCCCCAGCGCCACACCTCATCGATATGCGGTCGTTCCGTATCAAACCGATCCAAAGCTTTAAGCATCTCTGTGCCGCCCGCCAAATACTGCCTATTCGCTTGCCGCGCAATCTCCAGCGCCGCCCGCGCGTAGCGCTCCCGCGTCGCCGCCTCCTCGTCCCTCGCCAGCTTGCCCAGCGCCAGGGCGCGCACCAGATCGTGCAGCCGCCAGCGGTCGCGCGCGGCGTCGTAGATGATCACATTGCGCCGCAGCAGCGCATGCAGCTCCTCCTCCGCATCCATCCCGTCCGGCAGCGCGGCGGTCGCCAGCGCCAGCTCCGTGTCGAAATCGGCAACCAGCACCGCCAGCTGGCGCAGCAGCCTTTGGGCGGCAGGCTCCAGCGCGGCGTAGCTCAGCTCCAGCGAGGCCGCCACGTTCAGCAGGGCGTCGTCGGGGTCGCGCAACTGCTCCAGGCGCCGGCGGGCGTCGCCCAGCCGCTGGATGTAGCGCTCCGCCGAGAGCGCCGGATTGATCGCCAGCAGCGACCCGCTGACCCGCAGCGCCAGCGGCAGCTGGTCGCAGGCCGCCGCGATCGCCGCCGCCTCCGCGTCGGTTAAGCGCGCACAGAGCTGGCGCAGGAACGCCGGCGCCTCGTCGCTCCCCAGCGGCGCCAGCTGGACGCTCGCCATGCCCGGCAACGTCCAGCGCTGGCGGCTGGTCACTAGCAGCAGACATCCTACGGGCGGCACGAGCGGCCGGACCTGGGCCGCATCGCGGGCGTCGTCCAGCAGGACCAGGACCCGTTTGCCGTCCAGCAGCGACCGGTAGCGCTGCTGGAGCGCGTCCAGCTCCGCCGGCAGCTGCTCCTGGGGCGCGAACGAGCGGATCGCAGCCTGCAACGCCTCGATCGGCGTCATCGGCGTCTCGCGGGCGCCGCGCAGCTCCAGCACCAGCTGGGCGTCTGGGAACTGCGCGCGCAGCCGATGGGCCAGGGCGAAGGCCAGCTCGGTTTTGCCCACGCCGCCCATGCCGTGGATGGCGCCGATCACCGCCCGCGGCTCATGGCCGGCGCCGCGCTCGGCGGCCTCAACCAGCGTGTCAAGCTCAGATTCGCGGCCCATGAAGTCGCTGATCGGCGCCCGGAGCTGATGGAGCGCGCTGAAGGCTTGTCCGGCGCCCGCGCTAGCCGCCGGCTCAGCGAGCAAGGCGGCGACGGTGCGGAGCATCTGGCGCTGCTGGCGATAGAAGGTGGTGCGGTGGAGGTGGAGCGCATCGGCGTAGTCATCGGCGTTGGCGAGCGGCCGGTCGAGGATGGTATCGAGCACCGCGCGCTGGCGCTGGGGCAGGGTCAGCGCGCGCAGATGGGCGTACAGGGCGTCGAGGCCGCCGTAGCCGGCGATCAGCTCGCGCCAGGCGGCGTCGGCCAGCAGGGTTTGCGGCTCGTACAGCAGCTGCTGGATGGAATCTTCGGTCCAGGCGGGCGGCATCGTCATAGTTGGCACCTTGCGGGGGCTAATTTGCTCTCACGGGTAGTGTAGCGAGCCGCCGGGGGATCGTCAACCAATCCGAGGGTTTCATGCAAAACCGCCGGGCTCAGCAGAGCCCGGCGGCGATGAGCGGCGGAGCGGCGCGCGGCTAGGCGTACAGCTCGTCAGTCTCGCGCTCGCGATAGATCACCTGGCTGGCGCGCGGGGCGCCGGCGGGCGTGGCGCAGAACGGGCAAACCTGCCAGGTCAGATCGACGGCGCGCTCGCAGCCGGAGCAGCGGCGGCGCAGCGAGGTCTGGCAGTAGGGGCAGAGGATGAAATCGGGCTGGATGCCGCGCTGGCATGTCGGGCAGACATGCTCGTCCTCGATATCGCGGCGCATATACTCCTCCTCCAGGGCGCGCTCGTATTTTTCGACGAGCGTTTCGCGCGGGCGGAGGATCAGATAGACCAGCAGACCGGGGAAGTTGAACAAAAAGACCACCGCGACCGAGAGAATCTGGATCAGATAATTCTCGCTGCGATGGTGGATATCGCGGTAGGTCCAGATCAGGGCGGCGACCCACAGCACAAAGACATAGCTGCCGAAGAGGAAGCCGACGATCGGCAGGATATTTTTAATTTCCGCAAGCAAATTTTGCATGACTGATGCGAATGCTCCTGGCGTAGACAGCGGCTACAGCAAAGCCAGCTGATGGTCAATTGGCACAACGAACACCGTCGCGCCGCCGATTTCCACCTCGATCGGGGTGGCAGGATAGTATGCGCCCGCCTCGGCGTGAGGCGCTGCCGGAGCCACATAGCGAGTGCGGCTGGAGCAATGGCGCTGAATGCTCCACAAAATCCCGGTGATGGCGTCATCGTCGGCGGCGATCACCAGCGTCACATTGCTTTCCTTGAGCCATCCGCCCTCGCTGCTGATGCGCGTCACGCGCACGCCGCGGGCGGTGAGATGGTCGACCAGCGCATCAGCGTCGGGCTGCTGGACCACAGCGATCACCAGCTTCACAGACCGGCCTCGCCGTTCAAGCGCTTGACCTGGGCCAGCGCCGGGCGAATCGTCTGGACAATCTGCTCGGCCAGGGCGTCGCGGTCGATGCGGGCGTCGAGGACGCGCCAGCGATCGGGCGCGGCGGCGATCATCTCCAGGTAGCCGTTGCGCACGCGCTCGTGGTACTCGACCTCGCGAGCGTCCAGGCGGTTCCAGTGCTCGGAGGCGGCTGGCATGGCGGGCGGCAGGTGCGGGAGCGGCAGCGTGAGCTGTTGCAGCTCGCGGCGTTCGCGGGAGCCGTCGCGCTGGCGGCGCTTGCGCTCCAGGCCCTCCTCGACCGGCAGATCGAGGAAGAGCGTGAGATCCGGCGTGAGGCCGCTGGTGGCGAAGCGTGTGATCTCGCGCAGCTCGGCCAGGTTGCGGCCCAGCCCATAGCCCTGGTAGGCGAAGGTGGAGTCGGCATAGCGGTCGCAGATCACGATGCCTCCCAGGTTGAGATAGGGCGCGATCACCTCGCCGACGAGCTGGGCGCGGGCTGCGGCGAACAGCAGCGTCTCGGTGGTCGGCTCCATGTTCGTGTGTTGCCCATCTAACACAAGGCGACGCACCGCATCGCTGATGGGTGTGCCGCCAGGTTCGCGCGTGAGTATAGCAGGGTATCCTGCGTTTTGCAAATATTCGGCAAGGTAGCGAGCCTGGGTGCTTTTCCCGCTACCTTCCGGTCCTTCGAAGGTGATAAACAGGCTCATGGAGCTCCCAATGACCGGGCATTATCGATAGATGCGCAAGCGGCGCCGCGGCTCTTTCCCGGTGCTTTCTGAGTTGAGATTGTACCGCTCCACCATTTGATGTTGCAAGCGCCGGATATAGGTGGTTTGCGGCGCAAGCTCGATGCTGTCCAGCTCGCCGTCCATCACCTGGCTGATCGCCTCCTCGACCTCCTCGATCGCCGCGTTCACCGGGTCGCCGGGCACCTCGACATCGAAGACCGTCGCCAGGATCTCCTCCATCTGGTTCTGCGTGTTGGAGCGCAGGACGTAGACGGGGATGCCGCGATCCTCGGCGTCGCGCAACCGCGAGGAGTTCTGGCGGTAGTAATTTTTGAGCGTCACCACCATGTTGGCCTGGTCCATCTCGCGCACCAGGGTCGCCGGCACGCTCAGATGCTCGATGGATTTC
>DASWWB010001237.1:0-6937 GCA_036406115.1 Herpetosiphonaceae bacterium | reverse complement strand
ATTCAAATCGAGAACCCCGCCGAGCCTTCCCGCGCTGATTACCGCATCGACAACCAAGCCGAGCATCCCGACAGCAGCCGCATCCGGGGATTGTTGCCCAATGACCAGGTGCTGGCGGTCGGAACCGTGCGCTCCGGGCCGAACGGCCTGTACCTCGACGCCGCCAATGTCTACCGGGGCGACTACGCCGGATACCTTGGCTTTTTGCGCGGCTCGATATCGCACAACGGCATCTCGAATGTCGCGCTGGCCGCCACCAGCGGGGTCTGCCTTCTTTTATGCGTCGCGGCCTGGCGCAAAGCGGCCGCCGGCCGCCGGCAGGGCTAGCCGGCGCGATCCGGGGTATACTGGGGCCGCATTCGCATCGCGGGGCGCGCGGCGCCGGGGAGATGGATCGTGCGGGGCTCGAATCTGCCGTATGTCGTGCTGGGGATCGGCGTGCTGATCGTCTCGACCTCCGCCATCCTCAGCCGGGGCTTGATCGGCCTGGGCGTGCCGACGCTGGCGATCGCCGCCGGCCGCCTCGCCTTCGCCTCGCTCATCCTGACCCCGCTGGCCTGGGCCAAGGCCGGGCCGCAGATTCGCCGGCTGGAGCGGCGGGACTGGCTGTGGGGCCTGGCGGCGGGGGCGATGCTGGCGGTCCATTTCGCCAGCTGGATCAGCTCGCTGGCTTTCACCTCGGTCGCCTCCTCGACGGCGCTGGTGGCGACCAACCCGCTGTTCGTCGCCCTCGCCTCCTGGCTGATCTTCCGCGAGCGACTGGCGCGCGGCACCTGGCTCGGCGTCGCGCTGACCGTGGCCGGCTCGGCGCTGATCGGCTTCAGCGACAGCGGCGGCGGCAGCGGCGCCAACCCGCTGCTCGGCGACGGCCTGGCGCTGCTCGGCGCGCTGACCGCCTCGGGCTACTTCCTGGCGGGCCGCTCGCTGCGCAGCAGGGTCGATCTGCTGCCCTACATCTGGATGGTCTACGGCGTGGCGGCCCTGCTGCTGCTGGCGCTGCTGCCGCTCGCCGGCCTCGCGCTGACCGGCCTGCCGCCGCTGGCCTACGCCCTGCTGCTGGGTCTGGCGGTCGGGCCGCAGCTGCTCGGCCACACCTCCTTCAACTGGGCGATCAAATACCTCTCGCCCACCGTCGTCACGGTGGCGATCCTGGGCGAGCCGATCGGCTCGGCGCTGCTGGCCTTGCTGTTCTTCCAAGAGCCGCTCCAGCCGCTCCAGCTGGCGGGCGGCGCGGTGCTGCTGGCAGGCATCGCCGGGGCGACCCTGGCCGAGCGCGGCGCCCCGGCCGTCCAGCCTGCCGAATCGGCGCCCTGAGGCGCAACCCGCCGGTGGCGGCGGCGCGTATCCTTGGCGGAACCCTTCCTGCTACGGAGCTGCATTTCATGGGATCGACAACCAAACGACTGCGGGCTATCGCGATCATCATCGCCATCACGGCGGGCCTGGGCCTGGCGGCGGCCAACCGGGCCGGGACCCGAGGCCAGGCGGCCCAAGGCCAAACCCCAACCCCGGCGAACTGCGACACCGCCCCGGTCCGCATTCTTTTTATCGGCAACAGCCTGACCTTCGGCCATGACGTGCCGGGGCTGGTCCAGCAGATCGGCGCCTCGGCGCGGCGCTGCGTCGAAGTGGCGACCTTCGCCGACGCCGGCACCACCCTCAAGATGCACTGGGACCGCGGCAAAGTGCAGGAGGCGATCCGGCTCAAGCGCTGGAATTTCGTCGTGCTGCAAGAGCAAAGCCAGGGCTGGCGCCGCGACCCCGCCGAAACCGACGCCGTGCTGCCCCGCTACCTCGATCTGATCCGCCAAAACGGCTCCCAGCCAGTCATCTACATGACCTGGGCCTGGGGCAACGAGTTTCAAAACCAGCCGAACATCACCAAGTTCTACAACGACCTAGGCGCCAAACACCGCGTGACGGTGGTGCCGGTGGGCGCCGCCTGGCAGCAGTGGCTGGACGCGCATCCCGGCATCCGGCTGCACGAGCCCGACAACAACCATGCCAACCAGGCCGGCGCCTACCTGGCGGCGGCGGTCTTCTATGCGCGGCTGTTCCAAAGCACGCCGGTCGGCCTGGCCAATCTCAGCGGCCTGGGCGCGGGCGACGCCACCGCGCTCCAGGAAACGGCATGGAACGCGGCGCGACGATAAGCGCTCGGCTGCCGCGCCGCCCCAAAACCTACTAGCCAACGGCCGAATTTGTGGTATAATGGCAGCGTTGTTGAAATGGTTCAGTCCTCACGGCGTTGCGAATATCTACCTCTGAGCTCCGCCTCCGTTTGGCACTTACCCTTAGACAAACTGTATCACCCTTTTTTAGAGGAGCACACCGTGAGCTTCACCGACAAAACCCTGGCCTGCCGCGACTGCGGTACCGAGTTCGTCTTCACCGCCGGCGAGCAGGAATTCTACGCTCAGAAGGGCTTCGCCAACGAGCCGACCCGCTGCCCCAGCTGCCGCCAGACCCGCAAGAGCCAGCGCAACAGCTCGAGCTTCGACCGCGACAGCGGCGGCTACGGCGGCGGCCGCGACAGCTACGGCAGCCGCGACAGCTACGGCAGCCGCGACAGCTACGGCGGCGGCCGCTCCGAGCGCGCCCCCCGCGAGATGCACACCACCACCTGCTCCAGCTGCGGCCAGCCCGCCCAGGTGCCGTTCGTGCCCCGCGGCGACGCTCCGGTCTACTGCCGGGATTGCTACCAGAGCCAGCGCGGCAACTCGCGCTCCAACTCGCGCTGGTAAGCGTCGAGCCCATCCAACCCAAACCGGCCCCGCGATCTTTCGCGGGGCCGGTTTCGCTTTAAGCGCGCCCCATCCGTCCGCAGCGCGTTTCCCGCATTAAACCGTAGCGCCGCCCTGCGAGGCAAGGCGGCGCTGCGGCAAGGCGGCGGCGGAGCTAGGCGCGGGGGCCGGCGCTCTTGACCGACTCGCCGGCTTTCTCGGCGAACTGCTCGAAATTCTTGACGAAGCGCTGGGCCAGCGCGTCGGCGTTGCGATCGTACTCGGCGGGGTCGGCCCAGGTCTCGCGCGGACGCAGCAGCTCGGCCGGCACGCCCTCGATCGCAACCGGGACGTGCAGATTGAAGCGCTCGTCGGTCCAGGTCTCGGCGTTGTCAAGCTTGCCCTCCAGCGCGGCGCGGACCATCGCGCGGGTGTAGGACAGTTTCATCCGCTTGCCGACGCCGAAGGGGCCGCCGCTCCAGCCGGTGTTGACCAAGAACACCCGCACCTGGCCCTCGCGCATACGCTTGCCCAGCAGGTCGGCGTAGACCGTCGGGTGCAGCGGCATGAACGGCGCGCCGAAGCAGGTGCTGAAGGTCGCCTGCGGCTCGCTGCCGAGGCCCGCCTCGGTGCCGGCCAGCTTGGCGGTGTAACCCGAGAGGAAGTGGTACATCGCCTGCTCGTAGGTCAGCTTTGAGATCGGCGGCAGCACGCCGAACGCATCGGCCGTGAGGAAGATGATCGTGCTGGGCTGGCCGCCCATGCCCGTCTCGCTGGCGTTGGGGATGAAGTCCAGCGGATAGGCGGCGCGGGTGTTCTCGGTCAGCGAGGCCGAGTCGTAGTCCGGGGCGCCGCCGTCGTCGGTGATCACGTTCTCTAGCACCGAGCCGAAGCGGATGGCGTCGAAGATCTCGGGCTCGGCCTCGCGGCTGAGCCGGATGCACTTGGCGTAGCAGCCGCCCTCGAAATTGAAGACGCCGTTGTCGCTCCAGCCGTGCTCGTCGTCGCCGATCAGCACGCGCTCGGGATCGGCGGAGAGGGTGGTCTTGCCGGTGCCGGAGAGGCCGAAGAACAGCGCGACGCTGCCGTCCTGGCCGATGTTGGCCGAGCAGTGCATGGGCATCACGCCCTTGGCCGGCAGCACCATGTTCATAATCGTGAAGATCGACTTCTTGATCTCGCCGGCGTACTCGGTGCCGACGATGAGCACCAGCTTCTGCTCGAAGTCGATCATCGCCGCGACCTCGGAGCGCGTGCCGTCGACGGCGGGATCGAGCCGGAGCGTGGCGGCGTCGAGCACCGTCCACTCGGCGTGGTGGTTCGCCCGGTCCGCCGGCGCGATGCGGCGGAACAGCTGGCGGGCGAACAGGTTGTGCCAGGCGTATTGGGTGATGACGCGGATGGGCAGCTGCACGGCGGGATCGGCGCCGGCCACCGCGTCGAGGACGAAGATCTCGCGCTCGTTGAGGTGGGCCAGGGCCTTGGCCTTGATCCGCTCGAACACCTGGGGCTCCATGGGCCGGTGGAACTTGTTCCAGTTCATCTCGGCGGCCGCAGCGTTGTTCACCACGTATTTGTCATCGGGGGAGCGGCCGGTGCGCGCGCCGGTGCGGGCGGTCAGCGCGCCGCTGGCGGCCAGATGGGCCTCGCCGCGCTTCAGCGCCTCCTCCACCAGCTGGGAGACGGAGAGGTTCCAGTGGGCTTGCGCCTTGTCCAACCCCAGTCCGCTCAGCACATCCGCCTGATCCATCACAACTGTCTCAGTCATCGTCGACTGCTCCTTGTGTTAAAACTAAACGACCGCTACGCCATTGATGTTGAGACCGAAGCGGGCGTCGAGAAACTCGGCGGCCCGCCGGCACATCACCATGCGTGATAAGAAAATCTCAAAGTAATCCATAACCGAGGCCATTCCGGTGTCGATCTGCAGCTCCAGCGTGACGGAGCGCTCGCCCTCGGCCTGGACGCGCAAAAACGAGCGCTTGGCCGCGTAATTGACCCGATCGTGGATATCGAAGGTGGTGGGGTCGGTGTTCTGGACCCGCGAGCGGTGAACATCGGCCTTGTCGGCCAGGATGACGGCGGCGGCGACGTGGGAGACGGCGTGGCCGCGCTCCTCCTCGTGGTTGCCGATCGCGCCCATCACGGTCACCACTTCGCCGACCGGCATGCCCAAGCCGAGCAGAATATCCTTGGCCAGGAGCGCGCCGCTCTGGCCATGCTGCTCGCGGTTGATGCAGTTGCCGATGTCGTGGAGGTAGCCGGCGATCTCCGCCAGCTCGATCTCGCGGGCGGTGAAGCCCAACCGGCTGAGGACATTGGCGGCGATATGGCCGACCAGCCCGGCGTGGCGCCTGCCGTGCTCGGTGAAGCCGCGCAGCTTGAGGCCGGCGTTGGCGGCCATCAGGTAGGCGTCGGCCTGCGGGTCGGCGCGCACATGCTCGATCGTCACGCGGTCCGGGTCGGCGGCGGTGCCGTCGGGCTCGGCGGCCCGGACCGGCTCGGCGGTCAGCTCGGCCACCAGCTGCTTGCGCTCCTCGACGGCGGCGTTGATCTCCGGCACGACCTCGGCGGCGGCCGGGGCTTTGGCGCCGGCGGCCACCTGGTCGGCGGCGCTGCGGGTCACCGCCTCGACCTCGCGGTCAACTTGCGCATCGTCGCGCTTATTCATCGCACCCTCCCTAGTTCAGCTCGTCGCCCGACAGACTGTCGCGAAGCGTATCGAGGTGTTCCAGGGCAAGACCAGTGCCGATAGCCACGCAGTTGGCCGGCTGGTCGGCGACATAGCAGGGCACGCCGGTGACCTCGGTCAGCAGTTCGTTGATCCGGCGCAGCATCGAGCCGCCGCCGGTCATCACCATGCCCTTGTCGATGATATCGGAGGACAGCTCGGGGGGCGTTTCGACCAGCACCGTGCGCACGGCGCTGATGATCGCGTCAAGCGGCTCCTGGATGGCGTCGGTGATCTCGTTAGAATCGACCTCGATCGTGCGGGGCAGGCCGGCGACCTGATCGCGGCCGCGCACCTGCATCGTCAGCGGCCGCTCCAGGGGCAGCGCCGAGCCGATCTCGATCTTGATGCTTTCGGCGGTGCGCTCGCCAATCATCATATTGTATTTGCGCTTGATGTAGGAGGCGATGGCCTCGTCGAACTTATTGCCGCCGACCCGCACCGACGTGCTGACGACGATATCGTTGAGCGAGATCACGGCGACCTCGGTGGTGCCGCCGCCGATATCGATGATCAGGTTGCCGGAGGGCTGGGCGACCGGGATATTGGCGCCGATCGCCGCCGCCAGCGGCTCGCGGATCAGGTAGGCGCGGCGGGCGCCGGCCTGGAGCGCTGCGTCGCGGACCGCGCGCATCTCGACCGACGTCACGCCGGCCGGGATGCAGATCATCACCTCGGGCTTGCTGAAGCGGCTGGAGGTCCTGCTGATGAAATGGCGCAGCATCACCTCGGTGATCTCGTAGTCGGCGATCACGCCGTTGAGCATGGGCCGGATCACCTCGATGCTTTCGGGCTCGCGGCCGAGCATGGCCAGAGCGTCGGCGCCAACGGCTTTGGGCCGGTTATCGCGGGTGGACAGCGCCACCACGGAAGGCTCGGACAGCACGATGCCCTTGCCTTTCACATACACCAGCACATTGGCGGTGCCCAGATCAATGCCTATTTTGCGAGCCATCGCATCACTCCTTAACCCGGTAAGCACAACACAGCGAGCAGAGCCCGCTGTGCGTCACAGTCATCGGCGCCGCCTCATCAACGGCTGCGGCGTTCCTTTTTGAGCTTGGCGACCTGCAGGCGGACCAGGGCGCGGCGCAGCTCAAGCTCGGCGCGCACCAGATCCTGCTGGCTTTCGCGGTTGCGAAGGCGCTCCTCGGCGCGCCGCCGGGCGTCCTCGGCCCGCGCCTCGTCGATTTCCTCGGCCCGCTCGGCGGTGTCGGCCAGGATCGTCACCCGGTCCGGCAGGACTTCCATGAAGCCGCCGCTGATGGCGAAGGGGATCATCTCACCATTTTTGACAATATGCAACTCGCCGGGCAGCAGCGTGGTGAGCAGCGCCTCGTGGCGGGGCATCACGCCGAGGCGGCCGTCGGCGCCGGGGGCGTTGACCGAGTCCACTTCGTCGGACATCACCACCCGCTCAGCGGTCACGATCTCGAAATGCATGGGCATGGCACAACCTCATTGGGCCGGCGGCGGGCGGCCC
>DASWWB010001236.1:0-2124 GCA_036406115.1 Herpetosiphonaceae bacterium | reverse complement strand
CGGCTCGGGCGCGGGCTCCGGCTCCGGCGGCTCGGAGGGCGTCGCCTGCCAGTCGGGCATCACCCCGGCCACCAGATTGTTGACCTCGTTCCAGGGCGAGCAGTGCAGCATGCGCGGGATGGCCAGCATCTCGCTTTCAGTCAGATTGATCTCGTCGGTGCGCTCGGTCACCAGGAAGGTCGGCAGCTCGTCAAGCCCTTTGACCGCCACTTTCCAGTCAAGCATGATGTCGGAGCCCGGCTCCAGCGTCGGGGCGATCACCACCAGCCGCTTGCAGGCGCGGAAATCAATCATGCTCGATTTTTGCTCCGAGAGGAAATCGAACCGGCGGTCATGGAGGAAGTTGCGGAAGGCGTAGTAGTAGGCGATCACCTGGTTGTAGGGGTTTTTGCGGCCCTGGTTCAGCCACTTGACCGAGCCGCTGGCGCTGACGACTTTCCAGCGCCCGTTGACCGAGCCGTAGACCTTGCCGTCGCAGTGTTTCATCTCAATGATGAAAATCGCGTCGTGCTTGACGATCACCAGGTCGATGGTGTGGCCGCCGACGCTGAAATTGGCCAGCATCACATACAGGCCCTCCAGCCGGTCGAGGCCGTTGGCCAGCGCGATGATCGCCTTGCGCTCGTTGGGGTGCTCGGGTTTCTCTCCGATCCAAACCTGGACTGCCACGCTGCTCGCTCCCGCGGTTCATGCTCGTGCTCTAATAGTACACCATGAACGGGATTCAGGTTCAGGGGTTAGGGATCAGGGATCAGGGGGCAGGGATCAGGGGGCAGGGCCGGCTGCGAGGCTTGGATGGATTGCTTGGCGGCGCTCGCGACTCAGAAGTTCGGCCTGGCCCCTGATCCCTGATCCCTCATCTTGACGCTCCCCTTAATAGTGTTATAATCACACCTAACGGCGCTGGCCAGCCAGTGCTTTCATATAACCGCAGATAGTGTCGCAATGACATTTATTTTTCAGCCACAATTAGTGTCACGATGACAGTATTTGGCGCAGCGGAGGAACGTATGTTTATCCCCACGGATACCGTCAGCATCGCCCACCCCACGGCGGAGGAATACGCCGGCCTGAGCCTTGAGGAGCTTGACGCGCGGATCAGCGTGGCGCGGGCCAAGCTGGGCTCGCGGCTGGTGATCCTGGGCCACCACTACCAGCGCGACGACGTGGTCAAGCATGCCGACCTGACCGGCGACTCCTACGGCCTGTCGGTCGACGCCCGCAAGACCGACGCCGCCTACATTGTGTTTTGCGGCGTCCACTTCATGGCCGAGAGCGCCGATATCCTCGGCCGCGCCGACCAGACGGTTATCCTGCCCGACCACACCGCCGGCTGTTCGATGGCCGACATGGCCGACATCGAGCAGCTTGAGGATGTCTGGGACGAGCTGGCGGGCATCCTCGGCGACGTGGAGCGCGAAGTGATGCCGATCACCTACGTCAATTCGTCGGCGGCGGTCAAGGCCTTCGTCGGCGAGCACGGCGGCGCCTGCTGCACCTCCTCCAACGCCGAGGGCGTGGTGCGCTGGGCCAAGGCGCAGCGGCCCAAGATGCTGTTCCTGCCCGACCAGCACCTCGGCCGCTACGTCGCCCACGAGAAACTGGGCATCCCGCTGGATAAGATGCTGGTCTGGAATCCCAACAAGCGCTACGGCGGCCACACGCCCGAGGCTATCCGCGAGGCCGAGGTGCTGCTCTGGGCCGGCCACTGCTCGGTCCACGCCCAGTTCCGCCCGGCCCACATCGCCGCCTGGCGCGAGCAGCACCCCGACATCAAGGTCATCGTCCATCCCGAGTGCGCGCTCGGCGTGGCCAAGGCGGCGGACTACGTCGGCTCGACCGCCTATATCATCAAGACGATCAACGAGGCGCCGGCGGGCACCAAGTGGGCGGTCGGCACTGAGATCAACTTGGTCAACCGCATCGCCACCGCCAATCCGGATAAAATGATTGTCTCGGTCTCGCCGTTCGCCTGCCTCTGCTCGACGATGTACCGGATCGATCCCGAGGAGCTGTGCTGGGTGCTTGAGAACCTGGCCGAGGGCCGGGTCGTCAACCAGATCCAGGTGCCCGAGCCGCAGGCCAGCCAGGCCCGATTGGCCCTGGAGCGCATGCTTGAGATCA
>DASWWB010001235.1:0-2905 GCA_036406115.1 Herpetosiphonaceae bacterium | reverse complement strand
TCTCTACAGCACGCTCGCCGTGCTGGGCTGGGACCAGAAAACCTACATGCCCGCTGGCGGCGCCCAGGGCCGCGCCGAGCAGATGGCGACGCTCAGCAAGATCGCCCACGAGATGATGACCAGCGACAAGACCGGCCAGCTGCTGGACTCGGTCCACACCGAGGGCCTCGATCCCGACTCCGATGACGCGCGGCTGGTCGATGTGGTGACCGACGACTACGAGCGCTCGCTCAAGCTGCCCGCCGAGTTCGTGGCCCGCTTCTCGAAGGCGCGCGCGCTCTCCAACCAGGCCTGGCAGCGGGCGCGGGCCGACAAGGATTTCCCCGGCTTCCAGGCCGATCTGGAGACGATCGTCGGGCTGGTGCGCGAGGAGGCCGGGCTGCTCGGCTACGACGCCCACCCCTACGACGCGCTGCTCGACTCCTACGAGCGCGGCCTGACCACCGCCCAGGTCGCCTCGGTTTTCGATGAGCTGAAGCGCGGCACCGTGCCGCTGGTCCGCGCCATCGCTGATCTCGGCGACGACGGGCGCGACGCCTGCCTTCACCAGCCGTTCGACGAGGGGCGCCAGGAAGCCTTCGGCGTCGAGGTCGTCTCGCGCTTCGGCTACGATTGGAGCCGCGGCCGCCAGGATCGCACCGCCCATCCCTTCTGCACCCAGTTCGGCCGCAACGATGTGCGCATCACCACCCGCTTCAACCCCGACTGGCTCGCGCCGGCGCTGTTCGGCACGCTCCACGAGACTGGCCACGCCCTCTACGAGCAGGGCGTCAAGCCCGAGCTGTCGCGCACCCCGCTGGAGCGCGGCGCCTCGCTGGGCATCCACGAGTCCCAGTCGCGGCTGTGGGAGAATCTGATCGGCCGCTCGCTGCCGTTCTGGACCTATTTCTACCCCCGGCTCCAGGAGTTTTTCCCCGAGCAGCTCGGCAAGGTGGATCTGACCACGTTCTACCGGGCTATCAACGCCGTCAAGCCCTCGCTGATCCGGGTCGAGGCCGATGAGGTGACCTACAACCTGCACGTGATGATCCGCTTCGAGCTGGAGCAGCAGCTGGTCGCCGGCACGCTGCCGATCGCCGATCTGCCCGCCGCATGGAACGCCAAGTACGAGGAGT
The DNA here is from genome assembly GCA_036406115.1 of Herpetosiphonaceae bacterium. Taxonomy (GTDB): domain Bacteria; phylum Chloroflexota; class Chloroflexia; order Chloroflexales; family Herpetosiphonaceae; genus DASWWB01. Next base: position 1,790 of record DASWWB010001235.1, on the reverse strand, counting down.
ACCTGGGCGTCACGCCGCCCGACGCCGCGCTGGGCGTGCTCCAGGACGTCCACTGGTCGGGCGGCATGATCGGCTACTTCCCGACCTACACCTTCGGCAACGTGCTCTCGGTCCAGTTCTTCGAGGCCGCCGTCGCCGCCCACCCGGAGATCAATGACGAGATCGGCCGCGGCGAGTTCGGCACGCTCTACCGCTGGCTGCAAGAGAACATCTACCAGCACGGCCGCAAATTCAAGCCCAACGAGCTGGTGACGCGGGTGACCGGCCGGCCGATGGAGGCCGCGCCCTACGTCCGCTACCTGAAGCAGAAGTTCGCCCCGCTCTACGGCATCGACGCAGGCAGCCTGGCCTGAGCAGCACGGAGGAACGCTCAACGGTGAGCTACTTTTCACGCATTCTGATCGCCAATCGCGGCGAGATCGCGGTCCGGGTCATCCGGGCCTGCCGGGCGCTGGGCATCGAGTCGGTGGCGGTCTACTCCGATGCCGACGCGCGGGCGCTCCACGTCCGCGAGGCCGACCGGGCGGTGCGGATCGGTCCGGCCGCCGCCGCCCAATCCTATCTGAAGATCGACGCGATCATCGGCGCCGCCAAAGCGAGCGGCGCCGAGGCGATCCATCCCGGCTACGGCTTCCTGTCCGAGAACGCCGCCTTCGCCAGGGCCTGCGCCGAGGCCGTGATCGTCTTCATCGGCCCGCCCGCCGAGGCGATCGAGCTGATGGGCTCCAAGATCGCCGCCAAGCGCCTAGCCGAGCAGGCCGGCGTGCCGACCGTCCCCGGCTATAATGGCGACGAGCAGAGCCCCGAGCGGCTGCGGGCCGAGGCCGGGCGGATCGGCTTCCCGCTGCTGATCAAGGCCTCGGCCGGCGGCGGCGGCAAGGGCATGCGGGCCGTGCGCTCCGACGCCGAGTTCGAGGCGGCCCTGGCCGGCGCCCAGCGCGAGGCCCAGGCGGCCTTCGGCGATGCGAGCGTGCTGCTGGAGCGGCTGATCGCCCGCCCGCGCCACATCGAGTTCCAGATCATGGCCGACAGCCGCGGCAGCACGATCCATCTCGGCGAGCGCGAGTGCTCCATCCAGCGCCGTCACCAGAAAGTGATCGAGGAATCGCCCTCGATCGCGCTTTCCCCCGAGCTGCGGGCGACGATGGGCGCCGCCTCGGTCCGACTGGCTGAGTCAGTCGGCTACCGCAACGCCGGCACGATGGAGTTCATGCTCGACGAGGACGGCTCCTTCTATTTCTTGGAGATGAACACCCGGCTCCAGGTCGAGCATCCGGTCACCGAGGAGGTTACCGGCGTCGATCTGGTCCAGACCCAGATCGCCGTCGCCGCCGGCGAGCCGCTGCCGTTCGGCCAGGCGGATCTGCGCCAGCGCGGCCACGCGATCGAGGTCCGGCTTTACGCCGAGGATCCGGCGACGATGCTGCCGGCGACCGGGACGCTCAGCCAGTACCAGCCGCCCGAGGGGCCGGGCGTGCGGCTCGACACCGGCGTGGCGGTGGGCGACGCGGTGACCATCAACTACGACCCGATGCTAGCCAAGCTGATTGTCCACGGCGGCGACCGCGCCCAGGCTGTCGCCAGGCTGCGCTACGCCCTCGACCACTTCCAGATCGCCGGCGTGACTACCAACCTGCCGCTGCTGGCGGCGATCGCCGCCGAGCCGGACTACGCGGCGGGCGAGACCTACACCGATTTCCTCGCCATCCACCCGCTGGCCGAGCAGCTGGCCGCCCCGGTGCCGCCGCCGCCGCCGGTGCTGGCCGCCGCGCTGGTGTTTGATCTGACCG
>DASWWB010001234.1:0-2021 GCA_036406115.1 Herpetosiphonaceae bacterium | reverse complement strand
TGACGACTGGCGACTATTTCCTCACTCCCCCAAAATCTCGCGCACCGCATCGGGCGTGTCGAAAGCGCGGCCCTCGCCGACGCTGCGGGCGAGCACGATCAGCTCGGCGTGGGACCAGATCAGCGGCGAGGCTGCCTGGGTCGGCTCGCCGGTATCCTCCCAGACCTGCTCGGGCAGCAGGCCGCCGGGCCCGGCGAAGGCGGCCAGGGTCGCGAGCAGCCGCTCGGCGGCGGCGGCGTCACCGGCTTGCAGCTCGTACATCGCCCGCTCGCCAGTCAGCAGCGGCCAGAGCCTGCCGGTTTTGAGGGTCAGGTCATTGCGCGAGGCCTCGCCGTACTCATCGCCGGGGAAGCGGCGCCAGGCCGGGCCGCGGGCGGTCTCGACCTTGAGCGCGGCGTCGATCTCGGGCAGCGTGGCGGCGAGCAGCGGATCGGCGGCGGGCAGCACGCCGAGGCGGGCCAGCTCCAGGGCGCTGGGGTCGATTTGCTCGGCGGGGGCGATGGCGCCGGTCAGCGGCTGGGTGGCGGCGGGATCGCCGGAGGAGGCGCGCAGCAGATAGCGGCCGTCGCCGAGCGGCCCCTTGGTCGCGAGCAGCCAATCCGCCAGCCGGCTGCGCCACTCAGCGGCGGCGGCGGCGTAGGCGGTGGCGCCCTGCGGATCGTTGGCGCGGCCGGCAAGATCGGCGGCGCAGGCCAGGGCGCTGATCTCGGCAGCCAGGGCCGAGGGCACGTAGCCGCCGGGGCCGCCCCAGCGATCGGCTGGCGTCGCGGGGCCGTTGTCGAGCAGATAATCGGCGGCCGGCTTGACCAGCGATTGGTAGCGGTCGAGATCGTTGAGCTGCCAGGCCAGCAGGATGGGCAGGGCGGTGGCGTCGATGCCGCCGGCGGAGGAATCGACCGGGCCGGCGACCGGGGCGGCGGCGGCGATGCTGCCGTCAGCGCGCTGGAGCGACAGATCCATGTAGGAGACAATCGCATTGACCGTGGCCGAGTCGCCGGCGGCGAGCAGGGCCATGGCGGCGTGGTAGAGATCGCGGGTGCGGATCTGGCGGTAGCCGGGCTGATCGGCGGCATCCGTCTGGTTGGCGCCCCAGGGGACGGCGGAGGAGGCGATGATCGCGCCGCGCTGCTGCTTATCCTCGTGGAGCTTGATCTCGGTCGCGCTGAGATAGGCCAGGTCGCGGACTGCGGCGGGGACGCGCTCCAGGTCGCTGAGCTGCTCCACATAGCCGCGCCAGCCGTCCCGGTAGGCCTCGGCGACGCGCTCGAAGGGCTGGCCGAGGCTAGCGCGGGCGTTGGCGTCGGCGGCGGGCAGATCGGTGCCGAAGCCGAGCGCGACCGTCCAGTGATCGGCGGGGCCCAGCTCCGTCACCAGGGCGACGCGGCCGCCGGGGCCGGCGCTGGTGTAGGACCAGTCGAGATCGCCGTCGGCAAGGTCGACCAGCCCGTCGTTGCGCTGGACATAGCCGGCGGAGGCGGCGTCCCAGCCGCGGGCGCTGCGCAGGGCCAGGGCGACCTTGCGCTGCGCGTCGACCGCGCCGACCAGGCCATCGGCGGCTGCCAGCGCCGCGTCGCCCTCGCCGCTTGAGCCAAGCGCCGGGACGAGATACAGGAACAGCCGATACGACGTGAAGTCGCCGGCGGGCGCGTCCAGCCGCCACTGGGCCACGATGCTGGGGCGCTGCGGGTCGGCGACCACCTCGGTCGTCACCGCCCAGCGGCCGGCGGGATCGGCCGCCTGCAAGCTCCAGAAGGGCAGGCGCGGCTCGGGGCGGCGGACCGTCTGCGACACCGCCAGCGTGAGGTCGATCAGCTTGCCCTCGGGCGTGAGCAGCAGCGGGCGCAGCTCCTTGAGATTGGCCTGATCGACGCGCGGGTAGGCGCCGAGCGTGATCGCGCCGTCGGTGAGGCCAAACCAGACCGGCGACGTGTTGGCGTCGGGGTGCTGGCCGTAGGTGAAGGCGGTGCCGACGCCGGTTTGGCGGCCGGGGCTCCAGACGCCGAGCGAGAGCGGGCGGTCGG
>DASWWB010001233.1:0-5809 GCA_036406115.1 Herpetosiphonaceae bacterium | reverse complement strand
ACGACGCCCGCGACGCAGCGCACGCCCGCCCGCTCGTCCCGCCGGCCGGCTGCGCGCTCCTCGTCACCACCCGCCAGCGCTGGACCCTGCCCGGCCTCGCCAGCGTCCATCTCGATCCGCTGCCGCCCGGCGAGGCGTCGGCGCTGCTGCGCGAGATCAGCGGCCGGCTCAACGACGCTGAGGCAGCGGATCTCACCCGCGTGGTCGGCGCGCTGCCGCTGGCGTTGCGGGTTGCCGGCGCGTTGTTGCGCAATAATCCGGCGCTGAGCGTGGCGGCCTACCAGGAGCGGCTGGCGGCGGCTGACCGGCGGCTGGGCGCCCTGCGCGACCCCGATGACCCGCAGCTGAACGTCGAGGCCTCGCTCAACCTCAGCTACGACGCGCTACCTGTGTCGGCCCAGGCCGCCTTGCGCCAGCTCGGGGCGCTGGTCGCCGATTTTGATATCAGCCTGGGCCTCGCGCTGATCGGCCGGGATGATAGGGGCGAGGAGGATCTCTACGCGCTGTTGCGGCGCAATCTGGTGAGCTACGATCCGGCCAGCACCCGCTGGCGCCTCCATGACCTCATCCGCTCGCAAGCCCTGCGCAAGCTCATCGACGCCGGCGAGTTCGCCGCCGCTAGCTGGCGCTATGTGGACGCCGTGCTGGATATCATCCGCCCGCTCCATACCACAATGCACTCGGATAGCTGGAACCGCAACGAGGCCCTGGCGCGCTTCGACCGGGAACGCCCGCATTTGGGCGAGATCTGGGAGTGGGCGTCGGCCCATCAGGGAGAGCCGGCGGCGGATCGGGTGCTGATCGATTTCGCCCTCCACACCGCCAATATCGGCAATCTGCGCTTCGATCTCCGCAATGAGCGGCTGCCGCAGCTCAGCGCCGCGCTCGCCGCCGCCCAACGCTCCAACAACGAGATGGCCGCCGTCAGGCTGCTCAACGGCCGCGCGACGATTTACAACCGGCTGGGATTGCTGCGAGAGGCCATCGCGGCCAACACAGAAGCCCTGGATCGCATCCGAAAGATCGACGGACACGATGAGATCGAAAAAGCGCTTATTTTACGCGACAAAGCCCTGTTGTCGACAAAATTGGGAACAGATGAGGGGTTGCGGCTGTCGAATACGCTGAATTATGAAGCGCTCGACATTTTCAAAAAGCATCGCGTGTCCCGGCATATTCATTTCACGCTTAACAACATCGGCGTCACACATCTCGGGCTTCGTGAGTTCGATCAAGCAATCACCATCTTGAACGAATTGCTAATTCTCGGGCGCGACGAGCAACTAGAGGAGTCCGAACGACTGGCGGTTCACAATCTGGCGGAAACCTATATGCGGATCGGCAAGATCGAGCAGGCGTTACCGCTCTACGAACAATCAGCGACAATCGCCGCCAAGAACGGCAATCTGCTTAGCCAAGCCTACGCGCTGGAAGGAATCGGCCGGGCCTATGCGATGCTCGGCAGCCCCGAGCAAGCGTTCGACCACTTCGAGCGCTCGCTCGGGATCTTGCAAAGCAAAAACGCCGCATGGGCGATCGCCATCTGCCAATGGAGCTATGGCCTGGCCCTCGTCCGCTACGGCGACAGCGAACGCGGGCTGCCGCGCCTGCGCGCCTGCCTGGCCTACGAGGAAAGCGTCGGCTATGAGAACATCGCCGTCCACCGGGCGTTGGTCGAACGCATCGAAGCCGGGGGCGGCCTGAGCCAGGACGAATTGGCAGGGATCATCGTTTAGCACCTACGCGCGGCGCCACCTCCGTTACGACTTGCGACTCGCCACCAGTCGTCCGCCCGCCGGTTGGACCCGCCAGCCCGCCAGCCTATCATCCGCCCAACAATGACTTAACGTGATCGGAGAATCGCCATGGATGACAAACGGCTAGGGCGTGTTGACAAAGGGTGGTCCGACCCTTGCAGCACACCGCAGTATGAAACGGTATGAATTAACGGATGAGGAATGGACACGTTTGGCGCCACTGCTCCCGCCACAGCGACCAGCAACCGGTCGTCCCGCCCTCGATCATCGGACCATCATGAACGGCATCCTGTGGATTCTCCGCACGGGCGCCCCGTGGCGTGATTTGCCCGAACGCTACGGACGGTGGACCACGGTGTATCAACGGTTTCGGCGCTGGCAGCAGGCACACATCTGGAGCTGGGTGTTGGCGGCCTTGCAGACTGATGCGGATGCAGCGGGCCAGCTCGACTGGGAGATCCACTTTATCGATAGCACCATCGTGCGTGCCCACCAGCATGCCGCGGGTGCAAAAAAGGGGACCCAGCGGCCGAAGCGCTTGGTCGATCCCAAGGCGGATTCAGCACAAAACTGAGCGTGCGGTGTGATGGTCAGGGACGTCCTCTCACCTTCATCCTCCAGCCCGGCCAGCGCCATGAGAGTCTCGTCTTTGAAGCGATCATGGATCAGGGGGCCGTCCGGCGCTCCGGTCCCGGTCGCCCGCGGCTGCGCCCGCGCCGCGTGGCGGCCGACAAAGGCTACAGTTTGCCCCGCATTCGACGCTGGTGTGCGCAACACCAAGTGCGGGTCACGATCCCGCGCCGACGAGACCAACGCCGGCGTGGTGCCTTCAATCGAACGCTGTATCGGCTGCGCGCGCGGGTCGAGCAGTTGTTCAATCGGCTGAAACAATCCCGCCGGGTTGCAACGCGCTACGAAAAACGCGGCGACAATTATTTGGCCATGGTCATCATCGCCGCCATTCGCCTGTACTTATGACTTTGTCAACACGCCCTAGGCATGTGAACCGGTCTGCGTTTGGTGGACCCATCTGCGAGCATGGGACTGATTTTGACGGTGCCCGATGTCCAAACCAACATGCACCGTCCTGATGGAGAAAGGACAGCCTGATGCACCTGCACGCCCTGATTGCGCGCACAAACGAGCACTTAATCCAGTCCCGGCTGGTCCGTATGGCAGCTACCGAGGCACGGCTGGGTCCCCGGTTTGGCTTTGCGACCATGCGGCGTGCGTCCACGGTTGCCATTACCGCCCGTGCCTGGCCAGCGTCGCCCGCTGAGGTGCCCTTCAATCGGGTGTTTGACTATCGGGCACTGGCCGACGGTGCCGACGATCTGCTCCTGGCGGCTGCCGGGGATGCGGTGGTTGAGGTCCTGCCCGGTACGCATACGGCCCAGACAACGGCCGTGCTCCAGGCAGCCGGCTATGCTCCCGCATGGCGCATCCCCTGGCTGTTCCGCACGCTTGACGCACCCCTCCCTGTGCGGGGTGCGGTCGAGATTGAGCAGCTCGATCCCACGAATCTGGCCACCTTTGCCGCCACCTGGCTGCGGGGATTTGGGACGACCGATGACCCCGACGGTATGCGACGGGCGGTGGTCGAAACGGGCTTTACGGCGCCCGGCTTTGCCTGTTTCCTCGCGCGCGTCCATGGCCAACCGGCCGCCGTTGGCGTGGTGCGGGTGGATGGCGACCATGCCCTCGTGGATGGGGCGGCCACCGTACCGGACTCTCGCGGCCAGGGACTGCAAACCGCCCTGTTGGCGACCCGGCTCACGTATGCGTGGACGCAGGGAGCCCGGGTTGCGGTCAGCCGCACCAATGGGGGATCAATTAGTGAGGCCAACATGGTCAAACTCGGTCTCCGGCCATTCGTGACGGCGGAGGCGTGGCGGCTGGCGGCCAGCGTGTGATCACACCGGGCAGCGGGCGCGAGGTGCAGCGGCGACCATGGGCGATTGCACGTCACCGCCACAGCCGGAGGTGCTGGTGATCCCTGCGGCATGGTCGGCGGTGCTTCGCGATGCAACGCTCCCCCTGACGCACGCTGGCGGCGTCTCGTGGCGCTGCTGCCAGCGGATCCTGGACCACGGGATGTGGCCGCCCTGGACCACGCCCTCGATCAACCGTTGGGGTTGCCGGCCTGGGTGCGCAAAGCCCCGGCGTCCTGGCGTCGTGCCCTACTGACTGGTCAGCCGGTGCCCTGGGCATCGCTGCTGCGCGTGCTTGATCTGCGGCGCCTCGGGTTGCGCGATCACGACCTTGCCGCGGTGGTTCAGCGTCCAGAACTGGGGAGCATCATTCACCTTAAGCTCTATGATAACGCCATTGGCACTGCCGGGCTGACCGCCCTGGTCCAGTGGTCGGTCCTTGGCCACCTTGATGTCCTGAATCTCACGCACAACCGGATTGGCGCAGCGGGGGTGCGGGCGCTCACCGAGACGATCAGCATGCCGGCGTTGCGGGAGGTGTATCTGGTGCGGCATCGGATGGGCGATCAGGGCGCAGCGGTCGTCGCCGCTGCGCCGTTTGTTCAGCAGTTCACGGTCCTCGATGTGCGGGAGAACGCGCTCAGTGCAGTGGGGACGGCGCTGCTGGCCCGCTCGCCCTATCTCCAGGGATGTGCTATCCGTGGCCTTGATCCGACATAACAGCCAGTGGCTCCCGCCATCCCTACCATCCAGGGGTATGGGCGGCGTGGGGACGACCGCGCTGGCGATCGCCGTCGCCAATGACGTCGCCCCGGCTCCCCGATGGCCAGCTCGCTGGCGCTATGCAGGCTGGGAGCGGCACCTCACGGTCGGCGGCCGCCGGCCTGCGCAAGATCGCGCAGCTGTTCCATATGCGGGACCGGACCCCATTGGTCCTGCTGGTGCGCAGCGCCGCCCGGCAGGACTGCTTGGGCCGGGTGCGGGCAGGGATGCCGCTGCTATGGAGATTTCGATGGCCGCAGGCCACTGGGCGGCCGCCGGGGTGCGCCCGTGGCGGGCCGGTGGGGCGCGGGCGGTGGTGGGGGTGTGGTGTGGTGTGGGTTGGGGGCGCTGCTTCCTCAGCGCAGGCTGCTCGCCAGTGACGATGCGGTGAAGCTCCTCTTCTGCGTGACATCCGAGAAACCACGTAGCCAGGACCTCCTGCCCAGACAGCGCCGCTGCCTGCTGGAGCGGCCGCTGGCGCCGGGGGATTGCCGGCCAGGACCAGCGGACGACTGGACAGCGCCCGGTCCATCGCTGTATGCTGGCCGGAGTCCACCTGACGAGAGGATACTGCATGCCCCTCCCCGTTGTCCCCCTGCTTTTTCTTGGCTCGTCGGCCGCCGCCGCCGCCAAAGGGCTCTATGACAGCATCACCGCTGGCATGACCATGACTGAGCTGCGGACGACCGCCGCCACGCGGCGGGCGACCTATGAGGCGCACCTTGCCGCCGTTCGGGCCGACGAGGAGCTGACGACACCCAAGCACACGATGCTGATCCAGCTGCGCCTCAACGCCCTCGTCACTGTCGGCGCGGCGGCGCAGTTTCTGCAGCGGGCGCGGGTGCGTCCCCGCGCGCTGGAGACCGCCGTGGTGGTTGACACCGCTGATCTCGCCCGCTGGGAGGCGCGGTCCACCCAGGCTGCGGTGGTGCTTGGCGGGATTACCCGGAGTGTGGGTGCCGGGGCGGCGGCCGCCTCCGCCGTCTATGGTGCTGTCGGCTTGCTGGGCGCGGCCTCGACCGGGACCGCCATCGCCTCGCTCAGCGGCGCGGCGGCCAGCAGCGCGACCATGGCCTGGCTGGGCGGTGGGGCGCTGGCGGCAGGGGGCGGCGGCATGGCGCTGGGCACCGTCGTGCTGGGCGGGCTGGTTGCTGGCCCGGCGCTCCTGGTCGGGGCCTCGTGTTCGCAAAGAAGGTCGAGGAGGTCCGCACCGCCGTGGCCGAGCAGCTGGCTGCGATCGACATCGCGGAGGCCGACCTGGGCCGCCACGCCGCGCTGCTCACCGGGATCGGGGCGCGGATCGGCGAGCTGCGCCAGGCGACGGCCGAAGCCCAGCAGGCCCTGCGGTCGGCCCTCGCC
>DASWWB010001232.1:0-2185 GCA_036406115.1 Herpetosiphonaceae bacterium | reverse complement strand
GACCGCCCTGTTCGCCCGCTGGCTGGAGGAGCAACCATGAACCCCTACATCGTGAGCAACTGGGTCAAGGACGCCAATTTCTACGGCCGCGGCGCGCTGTGCGAGGCGCTCAGCGCGCCCCACGAGCGCTGCGTCTATCTGATCGGCGCCCGCCGCATCGGCAAGACCTCGCTGCTGATGCGGATGGCCGCGCTGCTCCGGCCCGCCGCCGTCTACTGCGATCTGATGCAGGCCGCCGGCCCCGACCAGCTCGACGAGGCGCGGCTGGTCTATCTGCTGCGCCGCCGCCTCCAGGCCCTGGCGCCCGACAGCGAGCCCCTGCGCGCCTCGCAGGCCGACTGGGACCGCGACGAGCCGTCGCTGGTGCGCTGGCTGGAACAGGCCGCCTGGCGCTGGGAAACGCTCGGCTTCACCCTGACGCTGCTGTGGGACGAGGCCGAGCTGCTGCGCCGCCTGCCCAACGCCACCCTGATGCCGCTACGGGCGATTTTGCAGCACGCCGAAAGCCTGCGCCTGGTGCTCTGCGCCTCCAAGGGCCTGGCCAAGATCAACGATCACTGGCGCTCCGACGATGTCTCGCCCTTCTTGTTCGGCTTCCGCTCGATGTATCTGGCCGGGCTGGAGGACGACGAGGCCGCCGAGCTGATCGGCCAGCGCGGCGCGGTCCAGGTCGCCCCCGAGGTGCTTGACGCGATCCGCCGCCACACTGGCAACCATCCGTTCCTGATCCAACACCTCTGCGGCAGGCTCTACCAGGCCGGCCAGCTGCGCCCGCCCGCCGCAGACGACCTGCTGCCCGACGCAATGCTCGGCGGCCTGTTCGCCATCGACGTCGGCTACCTGGCGCCCAGCGAGCAGGCGATCCTGTCGGCGCTGGCCGGCGGCCCGCTGGCCGGCGCCGAGCTGCAGCGCGCCAGCGGCGTCGCGCCCCAGCTGCTGCCTAGCTTCGCCGAGGGGCTGCTCCAGCTCGGCATGCTGCGCCAGGGGCCGGACGGGCGCTGGGAGCTGGGCAATACCTTCTTCGCCTCCTGGCTGCGCTCCCGGCCCGCCGCCCCGCCGGATCCCTCGCCGGTCACCGACCAGGCCAGCCTGGAGGTGATCGCCGCCCCGGCGCCGCCGCCGGTCCTCAGCGACCGCGAGCGCAGCGTGCTGCGGCTGGTCGCCGCCGGCCTCTCCAATCCCGAGATCGCCCGCGAGCTGATCATCGCCGTCGATACGGTCAAGGCCCATCTCAAGCATATCTCCGCCAAGCTGGAGGCCCACAACCGCGCCCAAGCCGTCGCCCGCGCCAAGGAGCTGGGCTTAATTTGACGGGGCCGTCGCTGTGGCCGATGGAGATCGCGCTCGACCGACACATCCCGGCCGAGACGGTCGCGCTGCGCTGCGCCGAGGTCTTCGGCGTCGATCCGGGGCGCGTTATGGTCGTTCCCGACGCGGCGGCGTTCTTCATGGTCGATCAGTACAACGATCACCACGATGTGCTGTGCGCCTATTCCGCCGCAACCGGCGCTATGGTGTCGCTCCTCTCGCTCCATCCTAAACCAGCCCTGGAAGGCTTCGACCCTGTCCGCTGGGCGCAGCGCTTCTGCGCCGCCGTCCCCTGCCGCTGCCTGCTGCCGCCGGAGGGCTGCGGCCCGTGGGATCCCGCCCGCTGGCGGCTGGTCGATGAGTCCGGCCGCATTCGCCGCGTCGCCATCGCGCCCCAGGCCGACGAGCGCCATTTCGTCCTCGCAACCTACGGCGAGGAGCTGGCGCCGCCCATCTAGGGCCAATCCCCAGGGCGACGAGCGCCATTTCGTCCTCGCGGCCGGCGGCGGGGATCCGGCGCCGCCCGAATCGGCACCGTTCCAGTCAAATCCCCAGTCCCCGAAGTCCCCGAAGTCCCCGATCCCCGATCCCCACGCACACCCGGGCATTACCCCGCCGATCACCCGGCCGGGCGCTGGCCCGCTCACTCCGGCGCCCGCTCTCCTGGCCGAGGATTGGCGCTGGCGGAGGATGCGGCGATGCGGGCGATGCGGCTGGGTCTGGGGATCGGATTGGCGGCGATGGTGCTGACGGGCGGGCGTGGTGCGAGCGGCGTGTCGCGCTCGGAGGGGCTGGATGGGCGTTCGCCGGCTCAAGCGCCGAGGATGCTGGCGGCGCCGGCGTGGGCGGGGCGGCCGATCATCGCCGCGCCCGCGCC
>DASWWB010001231.1:0-6765 GCA_036406115.1 Herpetosiphonaceae bacterium | reverse complement strand
GATATTGGCCGATGGTGATCACATTGACATCGACCCGCCGCAGGTCGTCCATCACCTGGATGACCTCCTCGTCGGTCTCGCCGGCGCCGACCATCAGGCCGCTCTTGGTGATGACGGCGGGGCTAGCGGCGCGGGCGCGGGCCAGCAGCTCCAGGCTTTGCTCGTAGCGGGCGCGCGGCCGGAAGCGGCGGAAGATCCGCGGCACGGTCTCGATGTTGTGGTTCAACACATCGGGGCCGGCGTCCATCACCATCGCCAGCGCCTCCCAGTTGCCGTCGAAATCGGGGATCAGCACCTCAATGCGGCAGGCGGGCAGCTGCTCGCGGATCAGCTGGATCGACTCGGCGAAGATGTGGGCGCCGCCGTCGGCCTGGTCGTCGCGGTTGACGGCGGTCAGGACCACGTGCTTGAGGTTGAGATGGGCCACGGCGGCGGCGATCCGCTGCGGCTCCTGCTCGTCGATCGCCTTGGGCTTGCCCTTGCCGATCGCGCAGTAGCGGCAGCCGCGGGTGCAGGTGTCGCCCAGCAGCAGGAAGGTGGCGGTGCGGAAGTTCCAGCACTCGCCGATATTGGGGCAGCGCGCCTCCTCGCACACCGTGTGCAGGTCCAGGTCGCGCATGAGAGTTCGGACATCCTCGTAATTCTCGCCCATCGGCGCCCGGGCCTTGAGCCAGGGCGGCCGGCGCGGCTTCGTCACCTCGGCCGGCGGCGCGTCAAACATGGTGATTGATTCCACGGGAGACCCCAATCGCTAAATCGGTTCTAGCATGATTGTATTACAAATTGGGGATCAGGGGTCAGGGGCCAGGGATCAGGCCGGACTGCGGGATGGCGTGCGCCGCCCCCCAAACGCCAGGCTTCGAATCCATTCGCCCTTTGATCTCTATTGATGACACAGCGATACTTCTCACTGCTGATCCTGACCCCTGACCCCTGAACCCTGAACCCTGAATGTCGCCACCACCCGCTCCAGCAGCGCCGTGGTCGACAAGCCCTCGGCGTAGTCGATCAGCTCGACTCGCCCGCCATGGGCCAGGACGATGCGCGCCTCGGGCAGCTCTTTGCCGGCGCCGCCGGCGGGATGGGCGTAGTCGCCGCCCTTGGCGTAGATGTCGGGGCGCATCGCCTCGACCAGCGGCTCGGCGGTCGGCGTCTCGAACAGCGTGACATAATCGACTGAGCGGAGGGCGGCGAGCACGGCGGCGCGCTGAGCTTCGGGGACCAGCGGGCGGAGCGGGCCTTTGTAGGCGCGGACCGAGGCGTCGCTGTTGAGGCCGACGATCAGCAGGTCGCCCAGGGCGCGGGCGGCGGCCAGGTAGCCGACATGGCCGGCATGGAGCAGATCGAACGCGCCGTTGGTGAGGACGACCGTCTTGCCGGCGGCGCGCCACCCGTCGCGCAGGGCGAGCAGGGTCTCAAGGCTGGTGAGCGGCCCGGCGGGGTCAGCTGACAGGCTCATCGGCATGCTCCAGAATCGCCGCCAGCTCAGGCGGCGTGACAACCGCGACGCCGATCCGCCGCACGACCAGGGCGGCGGCGGCGTTGGCCAGCCGGGCGGCGGCGAGCGGATCGAGGCCGGCGGCCAGGGCCAGAGTGGCGGCGGCGACGAACGTATCGCCGGCGCCGGTCGCGTCGAAAACCTCGCCGACTGGGACGGCGGGGATGTGATGGTAGCCGGCGGCGTCGAGCAGCGAGAAGCCGGCGCCGCCGCGCGTCACGGCCACGGCGCCCAGCCCCAGCTCGCCGCGCAGCCGGGCCAGTCCGCGCTCGAAATCGACCTCCTCGCGCAGCGGCGCGCCGAGCCAGCCGGCGGCCTCGTCGGCGTTGCACTTGAGGAAACTGGCGCCGCGATAGGCGTCGAAGCGGCCCTGGCTGTCGACGGTGAGCAGGGCGCCGTGGCGCCGGCACAGCTCGCCGATCGCCGCCAGGATGCGCTCGCTCAGGAAGCCGGCCCGGTAGTCCGAGCAGAGCACCGCGTCGGCGCCGGGCACGGCGCGCTCCAGGGCGGCGATCGCCGCGTCCTCCCAGCGCGGGTCCGGGGGCCGGCGGTCGATCCGGTCGATCCGGGCCACCTGCTGGGCGACCGTCAGCGGCACGGCGGCCAGGATGCGGGTTTTGGTGGTGGTGGCGCGGCCGGGCTCGGCCAGCAGGCCCGCGACGCCGACGCCGCGCTCGGCCAGGGCGTCGCGCAGCTCGCGGCCGGCGGGATCGTCGCCGACCAGGGCCACGCTTTCGGCGCTGCTGCCGAGCGCGGCGATGTTGGCGGCGGGATTGGCGGCGCCGCCGGGGATGATCTGGCGCCGCTCGTAGGCCAGCACCGGGATGGCCGCCTCGCGCGAAAGCCGCTCGGGCCGGCCGTACAGGTACTCGTCAAGCACCACGTCGCCCGCCACCACGACCCGCCGCCCCGCCAGGCGCGGTACCAGCGCCGCCAGCGCGCTGCTCACCCGGTGCGCCCCAGGACGTGGCGGGTCAGGCCGGGGAACAGCTTGGAGGCCAGGGCGAAGATATAGAAGGCCCGCGGCACCGTGCGCAGCGCCGGGCGCGTCTCGGTGACCTCGACAATCACCTCGGCGACCGTGTCCGGGTCCAGCCTGCCGAAGATCCGGGCCAGCGGCGACATCTTGTTGTAGTCGGCGCGCTTGAAGAAGGGCGTGTCGACCGGGCCGGGGCAGACCAGCGAGCAGGTGATGTCGGAGCCGTACAGCTCGGCCTGGAGCGCCTGCGAGGCGGCGACGAGGGCGTGCTTGGTGGCGGAGTAGGCGCCGGTGTTGGGTGACGAGACCAGGCCGGCGACCGAGGCGATGTTGACGATGTGGCCGCGTCCCGCCTGCCGCATCACCGGCAGCACCGCCTGCATGCAGCGGACCGGCCCCAGGTAGTTGACGCTCATCATGCGCTCGATCTCGCCGAAGTCGGCCTGCGCCAGCGGGTCGAAGACGCCGAAGCCGGCGTTGTTGATCAGCACATCGATCGCGCCGAAGCGCTCCAGGGCGGCGGCGACCAGCCGGTCCACGTCCTCCTGGCGGTTGACATCGGCGGGGACGGCCAGCGCCTGGCCGCCGAACGCCTCGATCTCGGCGGCCAGCGTGGCGAGCTCGGGGGCGGAGCGGGCGGCGAGGACGACATTGGCGCCGCGGCGGGCCAGCTTGAGCGCGGTGAGGCGGCCCATGCCGGACGAGGCGCCGGTGATGATGATGGTGCGGTTGGACGGGGCCATGGGCGGCTCCTAGCGCTGCTCGCCGAGCAAGGCGGCGGCCTGCTTCTGCTGCCACTCCTGGCTGAAGGCCTCCAGGGCCTCGCGCTGCCAGATGTTGAGGTTAGCCACCTTGCGGCCGGCCTTGACAATCTGCCAGGCCTCGGCGGCGCTGCGGCCCTCGCTGACCAGGATGGCGGCGCAGAGCAGCGCCGAGCGGCCCATGCCAGCGTGGCAGTGAATGAAGATTTTCTGGTTCTGGGTGATGGCGGCGCGGGCGAAGGCGACGCCGGTGTGGAGGGCGCGCATGTCGGGGGCGGTGTGGTCGGCGGTCGGCAGCCAGAGATAGGCCTCGGGCGGCACGGCGCCGAAGCGGTCGGCGCGCTCGGCCTGGAGATTGATGTCGACAGTCACGCCCATGGCCGCCAGCGCCGCCCAGTCGTGCTGGTCGATGAAGCCGCCGACGAACAGCTGGTCGGTGATCCGGTCGACGTTGGGCGGGAGCTTGCCCGCCGCCAGGCGCCGCACCCGGCGCGCCGCCGCCCACACCCGCGAGCGCTGGACGAAGATCCATGAGTGTTTGGCGAGCAGCCGTTTGAGCCTGTTGCGCATGCTGGTCCTGCTGAGTGGTTGCTGGCGCCCATTCTACCACACGGCCGCCGGCGCTACGACGTTCCGCCGCATTGGGGCGGGCTGGGCTGTGGTTGCCGCTCCTTGTTAACTATACTATAATGACTCTGTCTCGCCAGCAGAATCTCGGAACCCAGGAGGTTAACATGGCCGCGTTCCCATTGCGCGAATTTGCCAGCAAGGCCCAGCAGGCGGCGGCTGCCCAGGCATCGATGTCCAGCGAACCTCAATTCCCCCCCGAGCCGCAGTCCATCGAAGAAACCGGCCTGGGGATGGGCTTCATCGCGGACCTCGTGCTCAAGATCATCTACTTCAACGGCAATATCACCGGCCAGGGCATCTCTGAGCAATCCTGCCTGCCGTATCTCAACGTGCTGGATAAAATCCTCCAGTTCCTCAAAATGAGCGAATACGTTGATATTATCGGCTCCGAGGGTGGCTTTGGCGAGCGGGCCTACCAATATGTCGTGACGATCGCCGGCAGCAAGAAGGTCGCCGAGATCCTCAACCGCTCCCAGTACGCCGGCCCGGCCCCGGTGCCGCTCGACGACTACATCAAGATGGTCAACCGCCAGTCGGTCGGCACGATGACGATCGACCAGGGCCGCATCCGCCAGGCCTTCGAGAATCTGGTCGTCAACGACACGATGATGGACAAGATCGGCCCGGCCGCCAACTCGGCCCGCTCGCTGTTCCTCTACGGCCCGCCCGGCAACGGCAAGACGACGATCGCCGAGGGCATCTCGCGGATCATGGGCGGCTCGGTGATGATCCCCTACACGGTTGAGATCGACGGCCAGATCATCATGATCTTCGACCCGCTCAACCACAGCGTGCTGACCAAGGCCGAGCTGGCGCCGGCCGACGACTACGCCCCGCCGTTCCTCTCCAATGGCGCGCCCGCCCCGGACCGGCGCTGGATCCACTGCCGCCGCCCCAAGGTGATGGTCGGCGGCGAGCTGATCCTGGAGCAGCTGGAGCTGATCTACGACCCGATCTCCAAGGTTTACGAGGCGCCCTATCAGATGAAGGCCAACGGCGGCCTGTTCCTGATCGACGACTTCGGCCGCCAGCGCTGCCGCCCCGAGGAGCTGCTCAACCGCTGGATCGTGCCGCTTGAGAAAAAGGTTGATTTCCTCGCGCTCCAAACCGGCAAGAAGATCGAGATCCCCTTCGATGTGCTGATCGTGTTTTCCACCAACCTGGATCCCAAGGGCCTGGTCGACGACGCCTTCCTGCGGCGCATTCGCCACAAGATCGAGGTCGGCAATCCCTCGCCCAACGAATACCGCGATATTTTCAGGATCGTCTGCAAGTCCAAGAACGTGCCCTACAGCGACGACGGCCTGCGCTATCTCATCCAGGAGCACTACCTTAAAGTGAACCGCGACCTGCGCTGCTGCCATCCCCGCGACTTGCTGGACCAGGTGCTGGACGAGGCCAAGTACCGGGGGATCTCGCCCCAGATGAGCAAAGAGCTGATCGATCGCGCGTGCGAAGCTTATTTCGTCAAAATGTGATGGCGCCTGGCGCCCTGTGAGGTACGCCCATGTCTCTCCTGAAACGCCTCGGCGGCACGACCCCCGAGCCGGCCGCCCCGGCGGCTTCCACGCCGCCGCCCCCGCCCGCCCCGAACGAGCGCATGCCGGAATACCGCAGCTCGTCGCTGACGCCGCTCTCGCCCGCCCCGCCGCCGCCCTCCAGCGGCCTGAGCGCGCTGGCCAATCTCGGCCCGCAGGGCGGCGGCGCCGCCGTGTCGCTGCCGTCGATGAGCGCCGAGGGCATCCTCGATATCACGACGCTCTCGCCCGACTCGCAGCAGCAGCTGCTGGAGCTGTCGCTGTCGATCGTCGATAAGATCCAGGCCTCGCTCGGCTCGCAGACCCAGCTCAAGCGCACGCCGGACTCGGAGCGCATGATCCAGGACCGCTTCGCCTCGTTCCTGCGCCAGGCCCCGGTCCAGCTCGACAACGAGCAGATCAAGCTGGTCTACCAGATGGTCCTCGACGAGATGTTCGGCTTCGGCCCGCTGGAGCCGCTGCTGCGCTCCAACGATATCACCGAGGTGATGGTCAACTCCAAGGACGTGGTCTACATCGAGCGCAAGGGCAAGCTGACGCTCTCCGGCGTCCGCTTCGCCAGCGATGACCACGCGCTCAAGATCATCGACCGCATCATCCGCCCGCTCGGCCGCCGCATCGACCGCAAGTGGCCGATGGTCGACGCCCGCCTCCCCGACGGCTCGCGCGTCAACGCGATCATCCCGCCCTGCGCGATCGACGGCCCCTCGATCAGCATCCGTAAGTTCTCCAAGCACAAGCTGCAAATCGAGGATCTGGTCAAGTTCGGCTCGGTGACCCGCGAGATGGCCGAGTTCCTGCGCGCCTGCGTGGTCAGCAAGCTCAATATCGTGGTGGCCGGCGGTACCGGCTCCGGTAAAACGACCCTGCTGAACGTGCTGAGCAACTTCATCCCCGACAACGATCGCATCTGTACGATCGAGGACTCGGCGGAGCTTCAGATCAACAAAGACCACGTGGTGCGGCTGGAGACCAAGCCCGCCGACGTCGACGGCTCGGGCATCGTGACGATCCGCGACCTTGTGAAGAACTCGCTGCGTATGCGCCCCGACCGCATCGTGGTCGGCGAGATCCGCGACGGCGCCGCGCTCGACATGCTCCAGGCCATGAACACCGGCCACGACGGCTCGCTGACCACCGTCCACGCCAACACGCCCCGCGACACCATCCGCCGCCTCGAAACGCTGTCGCTGATGGGCGGCCTCGACCTGCCGGTGGCGGTGATCCGCGAGCAGATCGCCTCGGCGGTCCACCTGATCGTGCAGCAGGCCCGCCTCCGCGACGGCTCGCGCAAAATCGTGGCGATCACCGAGGTCCAGGGCATGGAGAGCGGCCAGGTCACGCTGCAAGATATTTTCA
>DASWWB010001230.1:0-3101 GCA_036406115.1 Herpetosiphonaceae bacterium | reverse complement strand
AGGAGATAGGCGCAGCGGCGCGCTTGGAACGGAAGACGGATGGACATGGACAGCTCCTTCAATCAAGCGCTCAAGACTGGATGGGCGGCATGCTGGAGCGACAGCGTTGATCCTGGGGCAGCGCGGCGGATCGTGGCGGGTGGGCAGCGGCCCGCGCGGAGGCCGACGGCGGGCGGCCAGGGCGGCGGGTTTGTCTCCGTCGCCGCCCCCGCGATGATCAGCTTGGTGAGCGGCGCTCTTTTCGCCTGCGCCTATCTCCGTCAATGGCGGCGCCCTGGTCGCCCATTCCGGCGGCGAAATTCCATGCTGCGGGTCTAGCAGACAGATACCCCGGGGGGCCGGAAAGTTCATGGCCGGCGCTGGCGGCGCGTATGCCTGCTGCATGAACCCTGTGGCGCGCTGCGGTATCTCATGGGCGGACGCACGGCGCCCAGCGCGGCCATGCGTCCGTCCCGCCTGCCGCCCCACCCTGCCTGAGAGGAGACCTCGATGTTTCGCCATATTCGTTCCGCTCGTTGGCTCCGGCTGCTCTTGATCGCGCTGACGCTGCTCGCCGGCGCCGCGCCCATCCGCGCCCAATCCCAGCCCGGCCCGCTGCTGCTGCGCGACATCGTGCCCGGACCCGGCGACGCCGACCCCGATCGCCTTACCGTCGTGGGCGATCAGGCCTTCTTTATCGCCAACGCCCCGGGCGCCGGCCGCGAGCTATGGGCCACCGACGGCACCTCGGACGGCACGCGCATGGTCGCCGAGGTGACGCCCGGCCCGCTGGGAACCGTTTTTCTGGGCATGGCCGCGCTGCCGGACCGGCTGCTTTTCCAGGTCGAGAGCCCTGGCCAGTACGCGCTCTGGCAGAGCGACGGCACCGCCGCAGGCACGACGCTCCTCCAGGCGCTCGACGTGCCGTTTCATGGCGGCATGATCGTGCGCGGGCCGGAGGCCTTTTTCTTCACCTATGCGGACGCCGGCACATCCGAGGAGCGCTATCAGCTCTGGCGCTCGGGCGGCACCACCGCCACCACGGCCCCTGTGAGCGGGATGATCATCCGGTCGAGCGCTGCGATGGGGCCATGGCCCGAACTTTTTGGCATCGGCGACCACCTGTATCTCACGATGCGCTATTGGAGCGGCCGCTTCGGCGGGCTTTCCTACGCGGCGCTCGACGGCACCCAGGTTTCCCCCCTTGTCGGCTGTAGTTATTTTGGCTGGACCGCCCCCTGCACCCGGCCGGTTGCCTGGCGCGGGGAGCTGGCGATCGGCACCAACCAGCCGCGCCAGATTCTGTTCGCGCAGGGAACGGAGACCCGCGCGCTCGATCTCAGCTCCCTGCCGTTCGCCTATTTCGGCGGGCTTGCGAGCCTGGATGACGCCCTGGTCTTCGAGGCGTGGGACGATGCGGGCGCCGCGAGCCTCTGGCGCAGCGACGGGACCCTAGCCGGGACCCGACGCATCGCCCCCTTGACGCAGATCTTGACCGACCTTCGCGCCGTCGCCGGGCGCGGCTACTTTTTTCAGCCCGGGACGGACGGCGTGCGCCACCTGTGGCAGACGGATGGGACCGCGGTGGGCACGATGCAGGTGACGGGGCCGGGCGGGCGCTGGGGCGAAAACCTCGCTGTGGGCGATCTATTCGCCGCCGGCAGCCGGCTGCTGTTCTTCGCCGATGACGGGATCCACGGCTGGGAGCTGTGGGAGCAGGCGAGCGCTGACAGCCTGCCGGCCATGGTCGCCGACATAGCGCCAGGGTCGGCCTCCTCGGCGCCGCCCAGCACGGGCGCCTTGCCGTACGCGGAGGCGGTCACCGCAGCCGGCACCCTGATGTGGAATGCCACCGACCCGGCGGCCGGCCATGAGCTGCGCGCGCTGGCGTTCGGCTTCGCGCCGTATGCGCTGCCGGCCTGGGGCGGGGGCCCGGCGGCGGCCCGGGCGACCGTGCCGCTGATGATGGGCAATCGCGGCCGCATCAGCCAGGCGGTGACGCTGACGCTCACCTTGCCCCCAGGCGCCGAGCTGCTGGATCACACGCTGGGCGTGACGCCGACGGTGGACGGGCCGACCGTGCTGTGGCGGCTGGCCGGCCTGCCGCCCGGGGAACGCCAGGCGCTGCTGGGGGTGGCGCTGCCGTCAGCGCCGCTGGGCACGGTGCTGACGGCGACGGTCCGGCTCGATGCCGGACCCGCAGTCCCCATCCGGCTGGCGATCGCGCACCAGCACTATCTGCCGGTCGCGGCCCGGGGCGGGCTGGGCGATCCGTAGTCGCGCCCGGAACCGGGTATCATTGCTGCCGCGCGACGCCGCGATTGTTTGGGCCCATCTGCGGCCGGGAGGAAATATGCATTTGGTGCTGACCGCCATTCACGAGCCCCTCATCGCCGCCTGGGAGCAGATTTGTGGCGACCTGGACAGCGTCACTGTCCATCGCGGGTCGATTTTCGAGGTCGCCTGCGACGCCGTTGTTAGCCCCGCCAACAGCTTCGGGTTCATGAACGGCGGGATCGACCTTTTCTACAGCCGGTATTTCGGCTGGCAGCTCCAAGATCGTCTCCAGGCGGCCATCCGGCAGCACCACCATGGCGAGCTGCTGATCGGCCAGGCGGAGATCGTCCCCACCGGGCACGCCGCGATCCCCTACCTGATCGCCGCGCCGACGATGCGCCATCCGCAAACGATCAGCGAAACCGTCAACCCCTATCTGGCGGCGCGGGCGGTGTTTCTGCTCTGGAAGCATGGCCGGTTTCATGACGGGTCGCTGGCCGGCGAGCCCGTCGCCGCCCATATCCGCACCGTTGCCATGCCGGGCTTGGGAACCGGCGTAGGCAGCGTGCCAGAGGATGCATGCGCCCGCCAGGTGCGGGCCGCCATCGCGGAGGTGCTGCTGGAGCAGGGGAGGTTTCCGCGCGCGTGGGGCGAGGTGCTGGCGCAGCACGAAGGGTTTCTGGGCCATCCGCTGACGAATCCGTAGCCGGCGGCGCTGCCCTTGCGCGGTCGCGCGAGTTTTGAACATCCCGCGAAACAGGCCGTATCTTTTCGCCGGCCCGCGCGGTTCACTTCATGCCAGACCTCTCCACACAGCAACGGCGGCGGCGTCCCAATCCGGGACG
>DASWWB010001229.1:0-2260 GCA_036406115.1 Herpetosiphonaceae bacterium | reverse complement strand
CCAGTATGCGCCGGTTGCCTCCATGCCGACCAGGACGGTCGCCGGGTCAGCGGGGCCGAGCTGGTTTATGAAGGCGGCGTAGCCGCTGGTGGACTGGTCGAACGTGCGGGCACGGGCGGGGCCATGGGGTGTCCAGGTGGCAGTAAACGTTTTGGCGGCGATATCGATCCCGACCCAAAGGGTACGAGCGGGAGCAGGCATAGCGCACCTCGCTGGCCGTCAGATTGACGGCAACGTGGATGTTCGACGCGCGGGACAGCCCATGTCATTCCTCGTAATGCGCGGTTGGTCCGCATGATACCGTTCTGACTTTCGCTGTCCGCCGGTGTGGGGTCCAATCTCCTCCACGCAGTCCAGGCTGCAAGGCACAATGCAGACTCACCACACCAGTGCGGCTTGAAGAGATTATACGAGGCGCAATGGATCAGCTTGACGAAACCACGCTCAAAACGCTCGGCGCCGACGCGCTTTTCGACTACGCCAGCGCCCGCTACGCCGCCGCCGACGATGACAGTCCGGTCTGGCCCGCGATCCAGCAGCTGCGCGACCGGGCGACCCAGGCCGTCTTCGACCGCTCGGCGCGGCTCAGCGCGGACGCCGATCTCAACCTGCGTTGCCTGGGGATCAACGTCATCGCCCAGATCGGCCTGCCGGATGAGTCATTTCACGAGCAAGCGGTGCCGCTGCTGCTTGATCGCCTGGCGGGAGAGCGCGAGCCGCTGGCCCTCAGCGCGATCGCTGTCGCGCTCGGCCATCGCCACGATCCGCGGGCGGTCGCGCCGGTCGCCGCCCTGCGCGCCCACCCCGACCCTGACGTGCGCCGCAGCGTGGTCCACGCCATGCTCGCCCACGCTGATCCGCTGGCGATCGAGACGCTCATCCTGCTTTCCGCCGACGCCGACGAGGACATCCGCGATTGGGCGACCTTCGGCCTCGGCAGCATGATCGAAACCGACACCCCGGCCATCCGCGAGGCGCTGGCGGCGCGCATGGACGATCCTCACGGCGCCGTCAGGGGCGAGGCGCTGGTCGGCCTGGCCCGCCGAAAAGATTCGCGCGCGCTGCCAGCGCTTCTGGCCGACTTCGCCGATGGCTGGCAGGGCAGCTTGCTGTTTGAGGCGGCCGGGCTGCTGGCCGATCCCGCGCTGCTGCCGTCACTCCAGGCGATCAAGGATTCCTGGGACAAGCCGCAAGATTGGGAGTTCGCCAAGCTCGAAGACGCCATCCGCGACTGCTCGCCGCCTGCCGGCTAATCCGCCCGCCGCGCTCACCAGCCGCCGCTGACCGCCCGCGCGCGCTGGCGCCGCCGCAGCAGGAACACCGCCACGCCCAAGACAATCGCCACCGAGATGATCAGCAAAACAAGATTGTGGGCGACATAGGCGATCACAATCGTCACAATCGACAGGGGCAGCGCGACGACGAAGGTCACGGCGCCGATCACGAAGCTGCTCAGGCTGCCGGCGGGCGGCAGGATGTTCAGCACCGCGTTCAGCGGCGAGAAGACCAGGGCCAGGCCGACCCACATCAGCACGAAACCGCCCACGCGCAGGATCCAGAGCAGCGTCGTGTATTCGCTGTCCATGGTCTTGATCGCGCCGGCCCGGTCTTCGGTGAAGGCCCGGTAGAGCACCGTGTCCTTCTTCGCGACGAACGGGCCGATCCTGTCCCCCTCGGCCTTGCCGAACAGCGTCACCGCGAGATCTGTCGGCACCGCCTGATAGCTGATCCGCCAATCGCCGACCTGGGGGCTGGCCAGGGCGCCGCGCCTGCTGAGCAGATAATCCGCCTCGCGGACCCCGGCGTCGCCCCGCAGAATCTCCGCGTTGAGGCGCACGGGATCGGGCTCGGGGAACTCAAGCGCGAAGGGATCGACCTGGTAGGCGCCGATGGTGGCGCTGCTGGCATTGAAGGTGGCGCTGTCGTAGGGCAGCGGGGGATTGTCGTGCCCTGAGCGATTGTGGAAGGAGCTGGAGTTTTCCGGATCGCTCGTCCACTCCTTGTGGTACGAGTAGGTCGTGACTGTTTCGCTGCCGCCGCCGAGCTTTTTGCGGGTGGTCGAGGAGCGCTCCTCCTCCCAGGCGTACATCTCGACCGTGCGGCGGAGCTGAAGATAGCGGCCGGGGGCGAGGAAAAGATCGTCGCCCAGCGGCGCGTCGCTCGTCAGGCTGCCGCTGGCGGCCACCAGCTGGCCGTCAAGCCCGGCATCGACCCGATCGGCCTGGAGCGGCGCGCTGCGATCAGCCACCAGCGCCAGGTT
>DASWWB010001228.1:0-1579 GCA_036406115.1 Herpetosiphonaceae bacterium | reverse complement strand
GTGCTCCGGATCGAGGACGGCGCGGGTGCGTGGATCCGCCCAATCCCATGCGGCCTGGCAGGCCGGCAAATCGCTGGGATGGAGGCCGAGGGCGTCGAGTTCGCCGGCGTCGATCGGCAGCCTGCTCGCCCGCGCCGCGTCCTCCAGCTCCGCCAGCCGGCGGCCGATCGCCGCGCCCAGCAGCGCGGCGTCGCCGGTTGCCGGAAGCCGCCGCGCTAACGCCTGGGCCGCTGGCGGCGATTCGCTCCATGGATCGGCTAGCGCCTCGCCGACGCCTTCTCCCAGCGCCAGCGGATCGAGGTCTGCGAACGGCGCGAACGGCCCGGCCAGGTAGCCGTCGGCGCGGATCTGGCCTGCCAGCCAGGCTTCGCGCAAGATCATCGCTTTGATCGCATACAGCGTTTGGCGATCGGGGCGGTGCAGCCGGTCTGCGGCTTTGGCCCAGCGATTGAGATAGAGCAGCGTTTCCAGCGTTGTCTCGATCAGCTCAGGGGCGATGATCTGGCGCAGCGCCGCGTCGCGCTGCCGCTCAAGCGCCGCTTGGCGTTCTTGGGCCAGTCGGATGGCTTCCCTCGCTGCTTGCTCGGTCGCCTCGGCGTGGGCTCGCTGCTGGCGGACGGCGGCGGTGAATCCCGCGACTGCCTCCGCCAGCGTCAAGCCGGGCTGCGGGACGGGACTGTCCGGCGGGCTCCCGGGCAGCGGGTCGAGGATAGCGGGCGGCCCGGCGGCGCGCAAGAATTCGGGCAGCGGCAGCGGCACCCGCGCCAGCCACTCGACCGGGCAGGCTCCCGGCGGGACGCGCAGCTGGCGCAGAATCCGCGCAGCCAGCGCCGGGTCGCCGGGCCGCCCGTCCACAAGGGCCGGCAGCGCCTGTTCCAGCGCCAGCGCCCAGGCCAGCTCGCGCATCTGCCGGGCGTAGCGGTCCTTGCGCCGGGCGTAGGTCATGCTGGGCTTCCAGGCTGGGAGGGCCAGCAGGCGGCGGTATTCGCCGGCGCTGAGCGGGAAGCTGCCGGCGCTGGTGTGCGCCAAGGCGCCGCCGTCGGGCTGCGGATTGAAGCCCAGCAGGATGCGCGGCCCATCCGCCATGCCCTCGGCGATGAACAGGCTGTCGGTGAGCCGCCGGAAGCTGACAGCGGCCCCGTTCGCTTGGAGCGACAGGTGAAGCGTGAAGCGCGCCGGATCGACAATCGGCGCCGGCGGCGGCTGGGGCTTGACGATCCGCGCCGGCAAGTCCTGGATGCGCGCCCACTCCTCCGCGCTGAAGACGATCCATGCGGCCGGTTCGCCGCGCCGGACGCTCCAGGCCATGCCGCCGTCGGCGGTCGCGCGGCGCTGGCGGACCTTCTGCCCGCCGAGCCGCCATTGATCGCGGCCCCAGCGCCCGACGATCACGGCTGCCGGGCGCTGGGGCGGATTCGGCTCCAGGCGCAGCTGGTGGGGCTTGAGTGTTCTGGCCATGGCTCCTCGCATCGCTGGTGGTTCTGCCAGGTATAGATGCAATCGGCGGCCGGATTTCCCATGGATCGGCGAATCAAAAACGCGGCGGGGTCCACCCCCGCCGCGTTTCGCCTGCGAGCTA
>DASWWB010001227.1:0-2332 GCA_036406115.1 Herpetosiphonaceae bacterium | reverse complement strand
TCTCATCGAGCCCGTCGGTGCCGCGCGAGGCCTACGTCGACGATGAGGTCATCGTGCTGGTTGACGGCAGGGAGCAGTTCACCCGCCAGCTGACATACCCGGGAATCGTCGAAATCAGCCGCGCGGAGCTGGAGCAGTGGGTCGACCGGCCGGTCCGCGTGCAGTTCGCCGATCGGTTCGGCGCGGTTGTCGGCAGCGATCGGCTCTGGCTGATCTGGATGAACTAAAGCTGCAAGCCGCCAGCGCCTTCGGGAGGCGCTGGCGGCTTTTTGGGGGGATTCAGCGGGCGAACGGCCAGCGGCCGGCGAGCCAGCCCCGGCGCCAGGCGATCTCCAGCACCCAGACCAGCAGGGCGGCGCCGACCAGCCAGGGCCAGAAGCGGCGAGCGGGCCGGTAGGTTTCGGCGCCGGGCTCGTCGCCGCGCTCGGCCAGGCTCGCCAGCATGCGCCCGCCGCTGAGCCTGGCGAGCTGCTCGATCAGCCCGCGATCCGGCGAGACGCCCAGCTCGGGCGAGTAGCCGCGGGTCACGCCGCTGCGGCCCTCGATCCGCTCGCCCTGGTGCTCCAGCGCCGCCAGCACTTGGTAGGTGCCGGGCAGGGGCGTGTCGATCCGGGCCTCGTAGCGGCCGGGGCCGACCTGCTGCGCCCGCGCCAGCGTCTCGCCGCCGGCGGGATCGACCACCCGCAGCCCGGCGTCGGCCAGGTCGCGCGGGGCGCCGCTCTCGTCGAGGGCGTCAAGCGTCACCAGGGCATGGTCGCCCTGCGCGACGGCGGCCATGCGCAGCGGATCGGCCTGCGGCTCGGGGAAGGTGGCGGCGATGGCCTGGGCCCAGAACGGGCCGTAGCCGCCCCAGCGCTGCCAGGAGGCCGCCCAACGCTCGCCGCCGTCCGAGGTCCAGGCGATTGAGCGGCCGAGGCCGTACTGCCAGGCCGCCATCAGCGTGTCGCCCTCCGGCGAGTGCAGCAGCTGCTCGGCGCCGGGTTTGGGCGTGGTCGCCACGTAGCCGGCGAGGGCCGGCACCTCGGCGGCGACCAGGCCGCGGATCGCCGGGTGCGGGGTTTGGACATTGACCCGGAACTCGCCCTCGGTCAGCGGGTTCTGGCGGGCGATTTCGCTTTCCTGCAAGGTCAGGAGCGGCAGCTCCTCGGGGCGGGCGGCGAAGTGGTAGCGGCCGGCACCGAGCCCCGCCAGCGATTGGAGCAGCTCGATGTCGGCGTCGCGGCCGATGGCGATGGTCGAGAGCGTGATGCCCTGGGCGCGCAGCGGGTTCATCAGCGCCTCGTAGCTTTCGGGCGTGCTGGAGCGGCCGTCGGTCAGCAGCACGGCGTGGCGCACCGGGGCCTCCTGGCGCTCCAGCTCGCCCATGCCGAGGGCCAGCGCCTCGTAGATGTCGGTGCCGCCGTCGCCCTCGATCGAGGCGATCTGGTCCTGGATCGCGGTCATGCTCTGCGGGCCGCCGATTTGGGTGAACTCGACCGTCCACTCGGTGCCGTCGTTGAAGGAGAGGATGCCGATCGTATCGTCGGGCGTCAGCGAGTCCACCGCCCCGATCGCCGCCGACTTGGCGAGGCTGAGTTTGTCCTGGCCGGCCCTGCCGAGCATGCTGGCCGAGCGGTCGAGGATGATCAGCAGCGTGACCGACAGGCGCTCGCGGCGCGGCGGCGGCTCCATCGAGACCGGCAGGACCTCCTCAAGCGGCGTGCCGGCGTAGGCGCCGAGGCTGTAGCTGTTGGGGCCGCCGACCGCCACCAGGCCGCCGCCCAGGCTGCGGACGAACTCCTGGAGCGCGAGCTGCTGATCGAGGCTCAGCGACTCGGCGGGAATGTTGTGGAGGACGATTGCGTCATAGGCGCCCAGCTCGGAGAGGCTGCTGGGCAGCTGCTGGGGTCGCACCGCCTCTGTCACCAGATCGGCCTGCTCCAGGGCGTCGCGGAAGGCGGCGGCGCTGTCCGGGCGCTGCTCGATCACCAGCACGCGCGGCCGCGGCCCGACCACCGTCCAGGCGCTGAGGATGTTGTTGGCGGGCTGGGCGTCGCGGGCGCTGGCGACTGTCGCCTCGAAGCGATGGAAGCCGCGCGAGCCGGCCCGTGAGCGAATCGAGAGCACCGTGCGGCCGGCGGGGATATCGCGGCTCTCGTTGCGGATGATCGCGTCGTCTTCGGTCAGGCGCAGGTTGATCGAGGCCGGCGCGCTGCTGACGATGACGAGGTCGGCGGCGTAGCGTTCGCCCTCGCGCAGGGCCGGCGGCACGCGCAGCGACTCGATCCGCACGTCAAGCGCGGCGCCCTCCAGGGCCAGGCCGTCGATCCGCACGCCGCGGGCGGCCAGCAGC
>DASWWB010001226.1:0-2694 GCA_036406115.1 Herpetosiphonaceae bacterium | reverse complement strand
GGGCGCCGCAGGCCGCGGCCAGCCCCGCCAGAAGTGTGATCAGGATCAGCGAACGGATTCCGCGCATGGCTGCCTCCTGGGCTGGCGGGCGCCGGCGTCGCGGGCCGGCGCCCGGTCGGTCGGCGCCGCTTAGCGCCGGCGGTCGTAGTTCGGCGCCTCGTTGGTGATCGTCACGTCGTGCGGGTGGCTCTCGACCAGGCCGGCCGCCGAGATCCGCGAGAAGCGGGCGTCGCGGCGCAGCGTCTCGATGTCCCCGGCGCCGACGTAGCCCATACCCGAGCGCAGGCCGCCCACCATCTGGAACACCGTGTCGGACAGCGGGCCTTTGTAGGGCACCATGCCCTCGATGCCCTCGGCCACCAGCTTGCGCGCCGGGGTCTGGCCGGATTGGAAGTAGCGGTCGCTGCTGCCCTGCTGCATCGCCCCGATCGAGCCCATGCCCCGGTACGATTTGAACGAGCGGCCCTGGTAGAGGATCGTGTCGCCCGGCGATTCGTCGGTGCCGGCGAACAGGCCGCCGATCATCACGGTGTGGGCGCCCGCCGCCAGCGCCTTGGCCAGGTCGCCGCTGTACTTGATGCCGCCGTCGGCGATGATCGGCACGCCGGCTTTCTCACCGGCCTTCACGCACTCCACCACTGCCGTCACCTGCGCCATGCCCGCCCCCGAGACGACGCGGGTCGTGCAGTTGTGGACCGCCACCCGGTTGGCGACGTAGGTGTGGTCCTCCTCGACCTCGATGTTGAAAACCTCAAGCTCCTGGTCGGGCTCGATCTCGGCGCCCAGCACGGTCATGTAACAATACTGCTCGTCGGCGAAAAACTCCTGCTTCAGGCTCGCGCCCTCGGTGAAGCGCAGGCCGAACTCGGGGAACTCGGCGGCGAAGCGCGCGCACTGCCCGCCGCTGATCCGCACGTGGTACGTCGTCGACCAGCCCTCGTGCTTGCTGTCGTAGCTCTGGACCGACGGCAGGTAGCCCAGGCGGATGAAAATTTCGGCGATCTGGTTGGCCAGGTGCGGCGACGAGGTCTTGTAGGCGATCCGCTTGGGATCGCGCAGGCTGCCGTCGCCGCTCAGCGCGCCGATCAGCAGCTGGCGCAGATGCTCGCGCGGCTGGTCCAGCACGTAGCCCGGCAGCCGCTTGTTGGGGGCGCCGCCCGGCGTCAGCTCCTCGAAGAAGCGGGCGACGGCGTGGTTGTAGACCATCGCCTCGATGGCGTGGCGCGGCGTCGGCCGGGAGACAGTCCCTTCGTAGCCGAAAATCTCAGCCACCAGATGGGCCACATCATCCACGTAGTGCTGCTCGTGCTGGCCGAACGCGAAGCGGGCCTGGCGGTTGTTCTCGGCGCCCACGGTGTAGCCCTCGGCCAAGTAGTAGCCGATCAGCCGCATCAGCGACTCGTCAAGCGCGACAAAGCGCTGCAATCGAACCGGGCTCATCTCGCGCTGGTACGAGACCTCGTCAAGATAGGCGGTGACGGTCGCTTGCAGCCCATCATCGACCCGGCGCTTGCCGGTGACAATCGCGCCGATCACGCGCTCGGTGCTGCCGAATTGCAGCGCCAGCTCGCGGTAGCTCTCGGCGTTGGGGTTGCGGCTCATCTTCGTGGACCAGACATGCTCCAAACTCGAATGATAGTGCGGCACGATCGCCGCCATGTCGAACGTGTGCGCCTTGATCTCGTACTGCTGCTTGGGAATCACGACCAGATCTTGGGGCTTCAGCTCGTCGGCGCGGACCCAGCGCAGGCCGGTGTTGTACTTGGCGGTCGAATAGAAATACTTGGAGCCGTTGCGCTTGCGCACATTGGCCGGCCCGTCGAAGCTCATCGCCAGGAACTCATGGTTGGGCGTGACGCGGATCTTGTCGGGGCAGCCGCTGATGTTGAGCGCCACCATGTCGCCCCGGTATTGCCGCCGGTACAGCTTGGTGACAGGCTTGGCGCGGCCGGCGTGGGTCTGCACCATATCCCCAAGCTCGATTTGATCGATAGGCTTGACAGTATTATCATACATATGGATAGGCGTATATGAAACTAGGCATATAGATCCAGGCCCTTGACCTGCCTTCACCGCGTCGGCGCCGTGGTCGATCAGGGCCTGGGCGCCCTCGGCGGTGCTGACATTGCCGGCGATGATCTGGACGCGGGGAAAGGCCTCGCGGATGCGGGCGACGGCATCGAGGACGCCCTGGGAGTGGCCGTGGGCGGTGTCGATCGCCAGGACATCGACGCCCTCGTCAACCAGCAGGCGGGCGCGCTCGATCTCGGCGGGGGCGGCGCCGATCGCCGCGCCGACGCGCAGGCGGCCGAAGCGGTCCTTGGTCGCGTTGGGGTGTTCGATCTGCTTCTGGATATCCTTGACCGTGATCAGGCCGGAGAGCTTGCCGTTTTCATCGACGACCAGGACCTTCTCGATGCGGTGCTGATGGAGGACGCGCTTGGCCTCGTCGAGGGTCGTGCCGACCGGGACCGTCACCAGCTGCTCGTGGGTCATCAGCTCGCTGATCTGGCGGGTCGGATCGTTCTCGAAGCGCAGGTCGCGGTTGGTGAGGATGCCGACCAGCTCGCCGGCCTCGGTGGTGATCGGGACGCCGGAGATATGGTACTCGTTCATCAGCTCCCAGGCGGCGCCGATCGTCTGGTCGGGCCGCAGCGTGATCGGATCGGTAATCATGCCGCTTTCGGAGCGCTT
>DASWWB010001225.1:0-6119 GCA_036406115.1 Herpetosiphonaceae bacterium | reverse complement strand
TACGCCACCTGGTGGATCCGCCAGGCCATCACCCGCGCCATCGCCGACCAGAGCCGCACGATCCGCCTGCCCGTTCATATGGGCGAGGCGATCAGCCAGGTCAAGCGCACGTCGCACAAGCTCCAGCAGACCATGCAGCGCGAGCCGACGCCCGAGGAGATCGCCGACGCGATGGGCATCACGGCCTCCAAGGTCCGGCGCACGCTGGAGGCCTCGATGCATCCGCTGTCGCTCGAGATGCCCGTCGGCCAGGAGGGCGAGGGCCGCATGGGCGATTTCATCGAGGACGATCGGATCTCGACCCCAGTCGACGCCGCCGCGATGACTATGCTCCGCGAGCAGATCGAGGAAGTGCTGCAAAAGCTGCCCGAGCGCGAGCGCAAGATCATCCAGCTGCGCTACGGCCTCAAGGACGGCCGCTACCGCACGCTGGAGGAGGTCGGCCTGGAGTTCGGCATCACCCGCGAGCGCATCCGCCAGATCGAAGCGGTGGCCCTGCGCAAGCTGCGCCACCCGCACCTGGGCAAGAAGCTGCGCGGCTATTTGGATTAGGGGGTGGTCGTCAGCTTGCAGTCGTCAGTCGTCAGTCAATGACCTGTGGCCGTGTTTCACCGCTTGGAGATGCGAAAACACCCCACAACTGGAATCCTGACGACTAACGACTGACGACTGAACGCTTTCCTTTCAATTTGAAGCAACCTGTCTTTTATGGTACACTACTCCGGTTTTGCACAAACCCCACTACCTATATTGGAGCATCGAATGGCAACCGATACACACAAATTGTCTCTCCAGACCCGTGAAGTCACGGGCAAGAAAGTCCAGAAGCTGCGCAAGCAGGGCATTCTGCCGATCGGCGTCACCGGCCGCGGCGTCGAGCCCTTTTCGGCCCAGGTTGACGAGCGCGAGTTCATGAGCGTGATCAACAAGGCCGGCTACACCGGTCTGATCGAGATCTCGCTGCCCGGCGCCAAGAAGCAGTCCGCGTTCCTGCAGGAGCTGCAGCGCCACCCGATCTCCGGCCGCCCGCTGCACGCCGACCTGAAGGTCGTCGATGTCACCAAGGTGATGGAGATCGATGTGCCGATTGTGGCGATCGGCGAGAACGCGCTGGTCGAGAAGGGCCAGGCTACGCTCAACCACAGCCTGAATGTCCTCCATGTCCGCGCCCTGCCCACCGACATCCCGCATCAGATCGATGTCGATATCTCGGCGCTGACCGATTTCGATCAGAGCGTCCACGTGCGCGATCTGCCCCTGCCTGCTGGCGTGGAGCTGCTCAGCGACCCCGAGACGCTGGTTTTCGCCCTGGCTCATCCCCGGGCTGAGGAGCCGGCCGCCGAGGAAGCCGCCGCCGAGGAAGCCGCTGGCGACGACGAGTAAGTGCGCCGGAAACAGAAACACCCCGTGGCTCAGCCACGGGGTGTTTCTGTTTGGGCCAACCTAGCCCTTCTTGGGCCGGCCGCGGCCTTTGCCGGCAGGCGGGGAGGATTTCTTGGGCGCCCCGCCGGGATCGACCACGGAAAACTCGATACGCCCTTTGTCTTTGATCGGGCGGAAGCGCAGGCTGAGGTTGTGGCGCGAGGCGGCTTCGCGAACGAGCGCCCGCAGTTTGCGCTTGTCGTCGTTTTCCGACAGGACAAGCTGGCCGCCGAAGCCGGGTCCGGCGTTCTGGAAATAGCTGGCAAATTCGGAGATAGCGCGCTCTTTTGCCTCTTTTTGCTGCAGCCGTTTCGGCTTCTCGCGCTCCTTCATCTCATCGGGGGTCCATAAAGTAAACTCTGGCATAGGTCCTCCGTCGACGTGCTAATAATAACATTGACCAATCTTTACTCGTACCTCTCTCCTGCTATCGTACTAGGTTTTGTTACGTTGTCAAGTCGAACTTGCCGCACATCCAGCCAAATCGCTTGTAAAATACGACTATTGGCTCGCATAAGGAGATAATGCTATGCAGAGTAGCGCAACAGAATGGCAGGTCGCCGGGCGGGATGAGCATCAGCTTATCTTGCGCGCAGGATCGGCGCAGATGTCGCTGAGTGTCTGCACAGATCAGGCTGTTCGGGTCCGGATGAGTTCCGGGTCGCACGCGGCGCATCGTTCTTGGAGCGTTGTTCCATCCCCCGACGCCTGGCCGCCGGTCGCTTGGCAGCTGAGGGAAACGGAATCTTTATTAACAATTGAGACAGATGCGCTGCGCGTGCAGGTCGACCGGCGCGATGGGAAGCTGGCTTTTTTCGCAGCGGACGGCAGGGTTTTCTGCCAGGATCGCACACCCGCCGAGCTTGCGCCGGGCGCGGTGGCGGCGCACAAGCTGATCCACCCGGAGGAGCGTTTCTATGGCTTCGGCGAGCGCACCGGTCTGCTTGAGAAGACCGGCCAGCGCTACACGCATTGGACCTACGATCCGGAAAATCCGCATACGGCGCGGGTTGATGAGATGTATGCGACCTTTCCGGTGTATCTGTCGGTGCGGCCCGGCCTGGCCTACGGGATTATTTTCAACACAACATTCCGCTCGCAGTTCGACATCGGCCGCGCCGAAAGCGGGACCTTCGCCTGGCGCACGAGCGGCCCCGAGCTGGACTATGTGGTGCTCGGCGGGCCGACGCCGGCCGACGTGGCCGCCCAGCTGGCGCAGCTGACCGGTTCGACGCCCCTGCCGCCGCGCTGGGCGCTGGGCTACCATCAGAGCCGCTGGAGCTACGAGGACGAGCCGACCGTGCGCGAGCTGGCGGCCCAGTTCCGCGGCCGCAGGATTCCATGCGACGCCATCCATTTCGATATCGATTATATGCGGGGCTACCGGGTCTTCACTTGGGATCCCGAGCGCTTCCCCGATCCCGCCGGTCTGATCGGCGATTTGCGCGCGCAAGGCTTCAATGTCGTCACCATCATCGATCCCGGCGTCAAGACCGATCCCGATTACCCGGTGTTCAGCGAAGGGCTTGAGCAAGATCTGTTTGTGCGGCGCGCCGACGGCAGCCTGTTCTCCGGCTATGTCTGGCCGGATGACAGCGCCTTCGCCGATTTCACCCGCCCGGCGGCGCGCGCCTGGTGGGGCGGCCTGCACCGCGCGCTGCTCGACGCCGGCGTGCGCGGAATCTGGGACGATATGAACGAGCCGACGGTCTTCGCCAAGCCGTTCAGCGAAGGCGGCGGCGCCGCCGGCACGATCGATCTCGACGCGCCGCAGGGCGATCCCGCCGAGCGCACAACCCATGCCGAGGTCCATAATCTCTACGGCCTGCTGATGGCCCGCGCGACCCACGAGGGCCTGCTGGCGCTGCGGCCGGACGAGCGGCCGTTCGTGCTGACCCGCTCCGGCTTCACCGGGCTCCAGCGCTGGGCCACGCTCTGGACCGGCGATAACTCGGCGCTCTGGGAGCACCTGGAGATGACGCTGCCGCAGATCATCAACATCGGCCTGTCCGGCGTGCCGTTCGTCGGCGTCGATATCGGCGGCTTCTTCGACGACGCCAGCCCCGAGCTGTGGGCGCGCTGGGTCCAGCTCGGCGCTTTCCTGCCGTTTTGCCGCGGCCACTCCTGCTCGGGCACCCGCCAGTGCGAGCCCTGGATGCACGGCGAGGGGACCGAGGCGATCGCCAGGGCCTATCTGACCCTGCGCTACCGGCTGCTGCCCTATCTCTACACGGTGTTCCACGAGGCGGCCACGACCGGCGCGCCGATCATCCGGCCGCTGTTCTTCGCCTTTCCCGACGACGCGGCGACCTACCACCGCCACGACCAGGCGCTGGTCGGCCCGCAGTTGATGGTCGCGCCGATCACGCGGCCCGGCCTGGAGCACCGCGCGGTCTATCTGCCCGAGGGCGAGTGGTACGACTGGTGGACCGGCGAGCGGCTGCGCGGGCCGCTGCACCTGCTGGCCCACGCCCCGCTGGAGCGGCTGCCGCTCTATGTCCGCGGCGGCTCGATCCTGCCGCTCGGCCCGGCCATGCAGCATACCGCCGAGCGCCCGCTCGACGCGCTGACCCTTGACATCTATCCCGCCGGCGCCAGCTCGTGGACGCTGTACGAGGACGACGGGATTTCGTTCGAGTATCAGGACGGCGCCTGGGCGACGACGACCTACCGCTGCGTCGAGGGCGACGGCAGGCTGGAGATTGCGATCGAGGCCCGCGCGGGCGGCTGGACGCCGGCGCCGCGCGCGCTGCTGCTCAACATCCACGCCGGCCCGCCGCGCCAGGTGACGCTCGACGGCGCCGAGACCGACGCCTGGGCCTGGAGCGATGCTACAATCATCATGGAGCTGACTGATGACGGCGCCGCGCATCAGCTTGTCATAACAATGGAATAGCAGGAGGACGCGCCATGGAGCTGGATCATGTGGCGGTGGTGGTGAGCGACATCGCCGCATCTGTGAAGTGGTACCGCGAGAATCTGGGGGCCGAGGTGCTGTACGCCGACGACAGCTGGGGCTTTTTGCGGCTCGGCCAGGGCAAGCTGGCGCTGGTGATGGCCCATCAGCACCCGCCCCACGCGGCGGTGCGGGTCGACGCCGGGCAGCTGCGGAGCCTGGCCGAGGCCCACGGCAGCGCGATCGACGCCCACCGCGACGGCACGGAGGGCTTTTATTTCCGCGATCCCGACGGAAATGTGATCGAGATCATCCACTACCCGCCGGGCGGGACGGTCTACGAGCGCAAGGCGTGAGGGCGGCGGGGCGCGACAGATCTGTCGCGCCCCGCTGGTTTTAGCGGCTCCAATCCAGGCCGGATTCGGGATCGACATCCTTGATCGCGGTACTGCTTTCGCCGTCGGGGCTGATCAGCCGGATCTCGGCGCGGGCCTCGGGCGGGCAGCTGTAGCCGTCGGCCTCGCAGTAGACCACCGCCAGCTGCGCGCCGTCCGGCGACCAGACCGGCGCCTTGGCGTGCTCAAGCCCGGGGCCGTCGGCGGTCAGCACCTGGACGGGCGTGCCGAAATAGTCGAAGGTCGAGGGCGGCTGGCCGGTCAGCAGCGAGCTGACCTGGGCGGTGCCCTTGGCGGTGGCCTGCTCGAAGGCGACCTTGCCGGCCGCCGAGACGCGCACGCTGCCGCCGATCACGTCGAAGGCCACGCCGATCGGATCGCTGCCGCCGTTGGTCGGATCGACCGCCTCCAGGGTGCTGAAATCGGTCAGGGCGTGGTAGCCGTCGAAGCCGAACGCAAAGAGCTGCTTGCCGTCGGCGCTCCAGAACGGCGCGTAGAAGATCCGGCGGGCGTTGGGGTAGCCGTCGCCGCTGACCGGCCCGGTGACCGGGGCCCAGCCGTTGGCGCCCTGGCGGTTCACCAGGCGCAGCGCGTTGGTGCCCTGGCTCGGATCGCCCTCGATCGGCGCCATGAAGGCGATGCGCTTGCTTTCGGGCGCCCAGGCCGGCTGGCAGCCCGCGCCGACGGTCTGGCTGCCGCCGCTGAGTTCGAGGACGACGACTTGGTTTTGCTCGTTGCAGAAGCCCGGGCCGCCGTCCTCGTCGGCGCCGGTGGTGACGGCGAGGGCCGTGCTGTCCGGCGCCCAGGCCGGCGCCGAGTGGACGCCGCTGATCAGCGGCGAGCGCGGATCGATCTGGCCGTCGCGGTCGGCGAGCATCAGCTGGCCGTCGAACACGTAGGCCAGCCAGCGGCCGTCGGGCGAGGCGCGGAAGTGCGTGCCGCGCTCGGCGACCTGGCGCTCGGCGCCGGCCGCCACGTCGAAGCGCCAGATCGCGCCATTGCGGTTAAAGAGGATCGAGCCCTTGCCGAGCGGTTTGCCGGGGCGGCCGGTCGCGGGCTCCGCCTGGGCGGTGACGGTCGGAATGACCTCGACGGTCGGCGGGAGCGCGGTCGGCGGGGGCGCCGGCTCGGGCGTGATGGTCGGAATGGCCTCAGCGGTCGGCGCCGGCGGAATGGCGGTCGCCGGCGCGCGGGTCGCGCGGGTTACGGTGGGCGCCGCGCTGGTGACAGTCGGCAGCGGAGTGGGTGATGGATTGGCTGAAGATTGGCTGGCTGGCTCCGCTCCCTGCCCGCAGGCAGCCAGCAGCAGCGCCAGGATGACGGCGAATTTGCGCATACGACACCTCCTTGCCCTGTGATTGTAGTTGATTCCCGCCGCCCCGGCGCTGAGCGCGTCGTGAGAGCGG